>NZ_JBHWIR010000168.1:15607-16421 GCF_042731835.1 Kitasatospora sp. NPDC059817
CGCCCCGCGCGGCGAACCCCCCCCCCGGGGGGGGGCGCCCGCCCCCCCGCCGGCGGGCGGCCGCCGGGCCCGTGTCGTCTCAGCCCGAGAAACGGGAGCATCCGGATCCCGAGACGGGCATGGAGGAGCGGGCCCGGGAATCTATACGATGAGCCCATGCGTTCCGTCGATGTGAGCAACCAGGCCCCGGGCACCCGCCTCGTGGCGCGCCTGCACGTCGACCTGTGCCGGCTCGCCAGTGCGATCTGTCCCGGCACGCCCGCGCGTTCGCGCTGAGCCGCCCCGCCCCACCCGGGCCCACCGCCTGCCGGCGACGCCGAGCCCCGGGACCACCCTCCCCGCCGCGCCCGTCGCGGCCCACCTCACGACTCGCACAGGAGCGCACCCATGGCCATCGAGGTCCGCATCCCGACCATCCTCCGCACCTACACCGACGGCGCCAAGGCCGTCGAGGGCACCGGCAGCAACCTCGGGGAACTCTTCGCCGACCTCGACGCCCGCCACCCGGGCATCGCCGCCCGCCTGGTCGAGGGCGGCGAGCTGCGCCGCTTCGTCAACGTCTACCTGAACGACGAGGACGTCCGCTTCCTGGAGGGCATCTCCACCACCCTCGCCGACGGCGACAGCGTCACCATCCTGCCCGCCGTGGCCGGCGGAGCCCGCTGACCTCCCGCCCACCCGCCCCCCCCCCGGCGCGTGCCGGTCCCTCCGGCTCGGTTCTGGGGACCCACCCCGCCCCCGGGCCCCCCCCCCCACGCCACCGCGCGCGAGCTCAACCACATGCTCGGCCTCGGTGAGGCCCGCGGGGCGGGGG
>NZ_JBHWIR010000169.1:0-16217 GCF_042731835.1 Kitasatospora sp. NPDC059817
GAACCGGTTCGAGGCGTACACCTGGGTGAAGATGCGGCCGAACAGGGCCCGGGCCGCGGGCGGGGGCGGCGGGGGGGCGCCCGCGGCCGCGGCGCGGCGGCTCCGGGGGGGGGGCCGGTTCGGGTGCGACGGCGTGCTGCGGCGCGGCGTCGGGCTGCGGTACGCAGGCGTGCTCCGGTACGGCGGGGTGCTGCGGTACGGCGGCCGGTTGCGGCGCAACGTCGGGCTGCTCCGGAACGGCGGCTGTTTCGTTTTCGGGCGCGGACAAGGAACTCCCCCGGGAAAATGTGGGATCTCGCGCACGGACTTCCTCGCAAACCGCTTCCCCCGCGGCTCTCCGGACCGTCCATCACGCGTCTCAGCAGGAATTATGAGAGACCGTTCGCATCACTGCCAACAAAGTTAATCGCCGCACTCCGGTCCAATACTCGATGAATCGGACACGTCGTGATGCAACCGCAACAGGCGGTCCTGGCGTGGTACCGCGGTACCGCACCCACTCCGATGATCGGTCCGGGGTACCACGGATCGCGCCGGCGCCGCACCTAGCGTGGAGTGTGAGGGAGGCCGGGACGGTCCGGCCCCGGAGCGTAGGGGTGAGCGATGATCGAGGCGCACCAGCTGACGAAGCGGTACGGGGAGAAGACCGCCGTCGACCGGCTCGACTTCACGGTCAAGCCCGGCACGGTCACCGGCTTCCTCGGGCCCAACGGCGCCGGGAAGTCCACCACCATGCGGATGATCGTCGGACTGGACGCGCCCACCAGCGGCTCGGTGCGCGTCAACGGGCGCCGTTACGCCGCGCACGCGGCGCCCTTGCAGGAGGTCGGGGCGCTGCTGGAGGCCAAGTCGATCCACCCGGGGCGCTCCGCGTTCAACCACCTCATGGCCCAGGCGCACACCCACGGCATCCCGCGCTCGCGGGTGGAGGAGGTCGTCGAGCTGACCGGGCTGCAGTCGGTGGCCAGGAAGCGTGCCGGGGCGTTCTCGCTGGGCATGGGCCAGCGGCTGGGGATCGCGGCGGCGCTGCTGGGCGACCCGGCGACGGTGATGCTGGACGAGCCGGTCAACGGCCTCGACCCGGAGGGCGTGCTGTGGATCCGCAACCTCCTCACCTCGTTGGCCGCCGAGGGCCGTACCGTCTTCGTGTCCTCGCACCTGATGAGTGAGGTCGCGCTGGTCGCCGACCACCTGATCATCGTCGGGCGGGGCCGGCTGCTGGCCGACACCACCGTGCAGGACCTGGTCCGCCAGGCCGGAGGCGACGTGGTGAAGGTGGCCAGCGCCGATCCGGCCCGGCTGCGCACGGCGCTGGCCGGGCCCGGGGTGGAGGTCACCGGCCGTTCCGGTTCGGAGGAGCTCCTCGTCACCGGCCTGGCCGCGCGGGAGATCGGCCTGCGGGCCGCCGAGCAGGGCATCGCCCTGTTCGAGCTCACCACCCGCACGGTCTCCCTGGAGGAGGCGTTCATGGAGCTGACCAGGGACGCCGTGGAGTACCACGGCACCACCACCGCGACCGGGCCCGCCGCCAGTGCGGGTGCCGGCGCCGAGTCCCCGAGGAGCGCGGCATGAGCACCATCGCACCGAGCCAGACGTCCGCGGCCGCCGACCGGCGGCCCGCGCGCCCCGCCTACCGGGTGACGCCCGTGCGCGTGCTGCGCTCGGAGTGGGCCAAGCTGTGGTCGCTGCGCTCGACCTGGATCACGCTGGGCCTGGGCCTGCTGTTCCTGGTCGCGTTCGGGCTGATCGCCGCGTTCCAGTTCAAGTCGAGGATCACCTCGGGGCGCCCGATGGACCGGGGGGACTTCGCCGACGCCAGTGCCCTGAGCCTGTCGCTGTTCGGCACCAACTTCGCGCAGCTGGCGTTCGGCGTCCTGGGCGTGCTGGTCGCCGCGGGCGAGTACTCCACCGGCATGATCCGCTCCACCCTGGCCGCGGTGCCGCGCCGGCTGCCGGTGCTGTGGTCCAAGGCGGCGGTGTACGGCGTGGTGGTGCTGCTGCTGGGCACCGTCGGGGTGTTCGTCGCCTTCGCGGCCGACAGCGGCATCCTCTCCGGCACCCGCGCGGCGATGACGTTCTCCGACGCCGGCGTCCTGCGCGGCCTGCTGGGGGCCGGGCTCTACCTCGCCCTGGTGGGCGTGATCGGCGTCGCGCTGGGCGCGCTGCTGCGGTCGGTGGCGGGCGGCATCTCGGTGCTGGTGGCCTCGCTGATGCTGGTCCCCGGCCTGATCTCGCTGCTGCCCTCGTCCTGGCAGGACCACATCAGCCCCTACCTGCCCAGCCACGCGGGCGAGGCGATGTTCGCCCTGCACCACGACGCGACCACGCTGTCGCCCGCCGCGGGGCTGGCGGTGTTCCTGCTGTGGACGGTGCTCGCCCTGGCGGGCGCGGCCGTGCGGCTGGTGCGCAGCGACGCCTGAGGGCTGGGAGACTGCGTGGACGTCCCGGTGCGGTGCCCGTTCGAGTCGGGTGCCGCACCGGGCGCGTTTCGTATCCGTTTCCGTATCCGTATCCGTTTTCGTGTCCGTTTTCGTGTCCGTTCCGGGATGAGGTTGGACGAAGGTGACGACCGTTGCGGATGAGCTGGACGAAGGTGACGCCGTGAGCGAGCACGACACCGCCGCGGGGGCGGGGGGCGACCCGCTGTCGGGGCACCCGGTGTTCGCGCGCCTGGCCCGGCTGGGGCAGCGGGCGCGGCAGGCGGACCGCGACCACCCGTGGGTGCTGGACACCGCGGTGGTGGCCGCGGTCTTCCTGCTGTTCTGCCTGCCGGACCTGCTGCCCTTCCACGACGGCGGGGAGCGGGCGCGCGAGCACCGGATCGTCTTCGCCCGCCCGCCGCTGGCGGCGATGCTGGCCTTGCAGGCGGGGCTGCTGCTGCCGCTGCTGTGGCGCCGGCGGCGACCGGCGGCGGCGTTCGCGGCGGTCGCGGCGGTGTTCGTCCTGCAGTGGTCGCTGGGGGTGGCGCTGCGCGCGGACGTCGCGCTGCTCGTCGCCCTCTACAGCCTGGCCCTGCACGGGAGCCTGCGGCACCTGGCGTGGGCGTGCGCGGCGATGGCCGGCGCGTCGGCGCTGGTCGCGGTGGAGCTGTCCGGCGGGCTGCCGGTCGGGGACGCGCTGTTCTTCCTGTTCAGCGCGGCGACGGCGGCGGTGGCCGTCGGCATCGCGGTGCGCATCCGCCGGGCCCAGCTCGCCGGGCTGCGCGAGCGGGCGGCGCGGCTGGAGGTCGAGCGCGACCAGCGCAGCCGGCTGGCCACCGCCACCGAGCGCACCCGGGTGGCCCGGGAGATGCACGACATCATCGGCCACAACCTGTCCGTGATCATCACCCTGGCGGACGGCGGCGCGTACGCGACCGAGGCCTCCCCCGAGCGGGGCCGGGAGGCGCTGCTGCTGATCGGGGAGACCAGCCGCCAGGCGCTGGGCGAGCTGCGGCGCATGCTCGGCGTCCTGCGCGACCAGGGCGGCGAGCAGGGCCCCGAGTTCACGCCGCAGCCGGGCATCGCCGACCTCGACGGGCTGTGCGCGCGCATCCGGGCCGCCGGGCCGCAGGTCGTGTACACCGCGCGCGGCGAGGTGGGGCGGCTGGACCGCGGGGTGCAGCTGATGGCGTACCGCATCGTCCAGGAGGCGCTCACCAACACCCTCAAGCACGCCGGGCCCGACACCCGGGCGCACGTGACGCTGGCCGCCGAGGGCGGCCGGCTGCGGGTGCGGGTGCGGGACGGCGGTCCACCCGGCGGTCCACCCGGCGGGGCGGCGCGGGGCGGCACGGCGGGCGAGGAGGGGCACGGTCTCACGGGCATGCGCGAACGCGCGGCCCTGTACGGGGGCACCGTCACCGCCGGGCCCGGGCCCGGGGCAGGATGGACCGTGGAGGCCGTCCTCGACCTCACCCCCGACGGGCCCGACGGCCTCGGCGGACCCGGCGCCTTCACCTCCGATCCCGACCCCGACCCCGACCCGACAGGCGGCCTGACGTGACCACGGTCCTCATCGTCGACGACCAGCCGCTCCAGCGGTACGGCTTCCGGATGCTGCTGGAGAGCCAGCCCGGCACGGAGGTCGTCGGCGAGGCCGCGCACGGCGCCGAGGCCGTACGCCTGGCGGCCGACCTGCGGCCCGACGTCGTCCTGATGGACATCCGGATGCCCGGCATGGACGGCATCGAGGCCACCCGCCGCATCGTCGCCACCGGCGGGCGCTCGCGCATCCTCGTCCTGACCACCTTCGACCTCGACGAGTACGCCCACGCCGCGCTGCGCGCCGGCGCCAGCGGCTTCCTCCTCAAGGACGCCCGCCCGGAGGACCTCCTGGCCGGGATCCGCGCCGTCTCCGAGGGCGACGCCGTCGTCGCCCCCGCCATCACCCGGCGCCTCCTGGACGCCTACGCCCACCACCTGCCCGTGCGCCCGCCCGGCGCGGCCGCCGAGGACGACCCGCGGCTGAACGCCCTGACCGAGCGCGAGCGCGAGATCCTGGTCGCGGTCGGCCGGGGCTGGACCAACGGGGAGATCGCGCAGCGCCTGGTGCTCGCGGAGTCGACCGTCAAGACGCACGTCAGCCGGGTGCTGGCGAAGATCGGCGCCCGGGACCGGGTACAGGCCGTGATCTTCGCCTACGACCGCGGCCTGAACCGGCCGAACCCGCCGGCCTGAGCCGTCCCCCTCCTGCCGCGGGGGGTACGGCGTCAGGGACGCTTCTTCGGGGCGGCTTCGAGGTCGGTGGCGGCGGCGGCCAGGATGGCGCCGAAGACGTGGGCGATGACGGGCTTGCCGACCCTGCGGGCGAGGGCCGCGCCGACCAGGGGGACGGGGATCGCGAAGCCGGTCGCCCAGACGACCAGGGTGCCCTCGGGGACCTCCTCGAACGTCATCCGGCCGAACTCGTGCCGGGCCGGCGGGAAGCTGCGGTCGACGGTGTAGTCGAAGCCGTGCGGGGCGTTGTAGGCGGTGATCCGCTCGTTGAACCAGCCGATCAGCCAGGTGTGCAGCCGCACGGCGCCCACCCCGTAGGGCGCGCCCTCCCCGGGCCGGGCCAGGCGCGCCCTGAGCACGAACGGGGAGCGGGTGTAGTTGGTGCTCGTGGCGCACCAGTCGAACACCTCGGCGATCGGCGCCGCGACGACCCGTCGCACGGTCACGGTTTCCATGGCTCGTCCCTCTCCTGCAGCGGGGGGCACGGGTGTCGGCCGCGCCCTGTTCACCGATGAAGACCGGACGCGGCCCGAAACCGTGACATCGGGCGGGTGCGTCCTCGGGGGCGACGATGCCGCCTGCCTACCGTTCGGCCTTGGGCGTGCGGGCCATGAGCAGGTCGACGGCGCGGTCGATGGTGACGGTGCCGTCGAGGATGGCGACGACGAGTGCGGTGATGGGCATCTCGACCTGGTGCCGTCGGGCGAGGTCGAGGACGGCGTAGGCGGACTTGGCCCCTTCGGCGGTCTGGCCGGTGGCGGTGGCGGCCTGGTCGATGGTCAGGCCGCGGGCGAGGTGTTCGCCGAAGGTGCGGTTGCGGGAGAGCGGGGAGAGGCAGGTCGCGGTGAGGTCGCCGAGGCCGGCCAAGCCGGCGAAGGTCGCGGGGTCGGCGCCGAGCGCGGTTCCCAGGCGGGCGGTTTCGGCGAGTCCGCGGGTCAGGAGGGTGGCCTTGGCGTTGTCGCCGAGACCGAGTCCGGCGGCCAGGCCGACGGCGAGCGCGATGACGTTCTTGACCGCGCCGCCGAGTTCGCAGCCGATGACGTCGGTGTGGGTGTAGGGGCGGAAGTACGGTGTACGGCAGGCCACTTGGAGTCGGCGGGCCGCGTCGTGGTCGGTGCAGGCGATGACGCTGGCGGCGGGCTGGCGGGCGGCGATCTCGCGGGCCAGGTTCGGGCCGGACAGGACGGCGACACGGGCGGGGTCGAGGGCGGCACCCTGGGCGATGACCTCGCTCATGCGCCGGCCGGTGCCGAGCTCGATGCCCTTCATGAGACTGACGACCAGGGTGTCCGGCTCGATCAGGGGCGCCCACGCGGCCAGGTTGGCCCGCAGGGTCTGGGAGGGGATGGACAGGACGGCGACGTCGGCTCCGGCCAGGGCGACGTCGGCTTCGGTGGTGGCCTTCACCGTGCCGGGCAGCGTGACGCCGGGCAGGTAGCCGGGGTTGACTCCCCGGGTGTTGATGCCGTCGGCGACCTCGGGGCGGCGCGCGTGCAGGACGACGTCGCATCCGGCGTCGGCGAGAACCAGCGCGAAGGCGGTCCCCCACGATCCTGCCGACAGTACGGCGACCCGGGTCATCCTCTACCTCCGCGTGCTGGTGGGGAGCTGAGGGGCAGCCTACTGGCGCCTTGGGGGCTGAGGCGCCGGTCAGCGGCGACGCAGGGTGAGCGCGACGGCGCGGCGCCCGTCCAGAGTAGGAAGCATGCGGGCACGGCCCGAAACCGTGATCGGGCGGGTGCGTCCTCGGGGGCGACGATGCCGCCTGCCTACCGTTCGGCCTTGGGCGTACGGGTCATGAGAGAGACAGGCTTACCGGCGGTTTCCCGGGTGGCGGGGCGTCAGGGCGGCACGCGTACGTCAGGCGTTGCCGAACTGTCCGGAACGGACGGCGGCGACGAAGCTCGACCAGGCGTCGGTCGGGAAGACCAGCGCGGGACCGTGGGGATCCTTGGAGTCACGGACCGGGACGGTGTGGACGACGTTCGCACCGACCTCGACGCAGTTCCCTCCCTGGGTACTGTAGGAACTCTTGTGCCAGGTGGCATTGCGATCATCCATGCTCAAAACCCTTCCGCACGTTTCGAATGAACTCGATGCTCGCTGCTCGGCGCAGCGCCTCGGCCTGGAGATGATCGTACTCACCGGCCCACTCAGCCAACGTCTCCGGATCGCATTCGAGGTAGCCGCGCCGCTGCGTCTCGCCGTACCCCACGATGGCCCTGTTCGGCATGGTCAGCAACGTAATTGGATGCCCGAACGGGCGGTTCTCGCCTGCTGTGATGGGACACACCTGCACCAGGAAACGGGGACGTGAAGCGAGTGCTTCCAGGTGCCTGAGTTGCGCCACCATGACGTCCCGACCACCGATCGGCCGCCGTAGCGCCCCCTCGTCCATCACCACCTGGACGTGCGGCGCCGGATCTCGGGCGAGGGCCTGCTGTCGGAGCAGCACCTTCTCGATTCGTTCGTCGGCCTGCTGCTGAGTTGCGACCCCCCGCAGGACAGCCGCCTCCTGAAAAACTCGGCTGTACTCGGGCGTTTGGAGCAAACTCGGAACCAGGTTGATCTCGAACAGCCTCAGGGCGATGGCCTTCGCTTCATTGCGCAGGTACTCGTCGAAGCCTTCGAACAAGACCCGCCGACCGGACGTACTCCACTCCCTGAGGAACTGCTCTCCCGACTCGAAGACTCGATCAAGTGCCGTTGAGATCTGTTGACTTGGTTTCCTTCGGCCGTGCTCGAGCGCGGAGATGTACGACGATGTACAGCCGATCAGCTCGGCAAGGTGTTCCTGAGTCCAGCCCCGCTGCTCGCGCGACGTGCGAAGCAGTACGCCGAACTCGGCGGCCGGGGATGTCGGGGGGTCAAGTTCCCGCTTGTTCAAGGCTGTTCGTCCTACCAATCTGACACCGTGGGACAAGTTGAACAGCTCCGCAGCCTAGAGGACAGTTGGCACCCCCGGTAGTCGTCGAACTACGGAACGGAGCCGCTGTCGTGGCGCTCAAAAGCACCCCCGTGTCCCCGAAGCCGCGATACCGCCCGCAGGTCGGCGAACCCGTCACGGACTTGAGGTCCGTTCCGCTCGGATCGGGTTCCCAAGCCCCCACCCCGGCCGTCCCGACCCCGGACAGGTCGAGCGACCGGGGTGGGATTGCACAACTCGGCCAACCGGCCGAGTTGTTGATCCTGTCAGCACCACCACGAAATGGAGGCGCAGTACAGATGACAACCGCACCGTGGGGTACCACCCGGATGGGGCCGTTCACGGCTACCGTCCCGGTCCCGCAGTACACGCCCGTCATCGACCCCGAGACGCAGATTGCGGTGATCGTGGACGAGCACGGGCGCACGGTCGAGTTGGGCGGGCACGGCACCAGCACGAGCGGCCTGACGCCCACCACGACCACGCCCGACGGAAAACCGGGCGGGCCGACCGACGCCGACAGCACCGAGTCCTACGACCAGGACCAGAGCAACGGCTGATGAACGACCGAAGCGGGTCGGTGCTGGTGCTGACCAATCCCCTTGACGTGACCGCGGATGCGGTACTGCGGGTGCTCGCCGAGCGCCGGGTTCCGGTGGTCCGGCTCGATCCCGGCGCCGACCTGCACACGGGTGCCTCGCTGATCGCCACGTACCGCACGGGCCAGCAGCGGGGCACCCTGCGCACGGCCAGCCGGGAGCTCGACCTCTCCGCCGTCCGGTCCGTCTGGGTGCGCCGGGCCTCACCCTACGAAGGGCCCTCCGAACTGGACGGCCAGGACCGCCGGTTCGCCGCCTCGCAATCCCTGTGGGGTGCGGGCGGCATCCTCGCCTCGCTCCCCGCCGCGCACTACGTGAACCACCCCTGGGCCAACCGTGCGGCCGAGCACAAGCCGGCACAACTGGCGGCCGCGCAGCGCTGCGGGTTCCCGGTCCCCGACACGGTGATCACGAACAGCGCGGACGAGGCGCGGGAGTTCGTGGCGGCCCAGGCCGCCGGGGCGGTGTACAAGCCGTTGTGGAACATCCCCTACTCGGTCGGCGGGCAGCCTCACGCCGTGTGGGTGCGCGAGGTCGATCCGGCCGACATCACCGACGCCGTGTCCGCCTGCCCGCACCTCTTCCAGGCGAAGGTGCCGAAGCTGTTCGACGCAAGGGTGACGGCCGTCGGCAACCGCCTGTTCGGCGTCCGGGTCGACAGCCCCGACCTTGACTGGCGGCGCCGCCAGGACCGGATGACGTGCACCCCGATCGGCGTACCCGAGCCGGTCGCACGTTCGGTCGCCGCCTACCTCGGAGAACTTCGTCTGGTCTACGGCGCGTTCGACTTCGCCGTGACCGCCTCGGGCGACTGGTACTTCCTTGAATGCAACCCGAACGGCCAGTGGGCATGGCAGCCGGCCGAGACCACCGAGGCGATTGCCCGCGCCCTCGCCGACCAGCTACAGAAAGGCCGTGACGCATGAGCACGCCGGCTGAACTCCGCACCGCTCTGGCCGACAGGCTCGCCGAGGACGGCACGCTGACCGAACGCGAGTGGGACAGCGCGGCGAGGGCCGTTCCGCGAGAGCTCTTCGTCGGAACCTACTTCGCTCCGGTCGCCGGCAGCGTTCCGACCAGCTACCGACCCGTCCGTCAGGGCGAGCCCGGGTGGCTGGCCGGGATCTACGACGACCAGACGCTGGTGACCCAACTCGACGGCCGCATCGGGCCCGAGGACACCGCCGGGGAGACCGTGACAGGTATCCCGTCATCGTCGTCCACCCTCCCGTCCGTCGTACTGCGCATGTGGCAGCAGCTGGGCGCCGAGGCCGGGCACCGGGTACTGGAGATCGGTACGGGCACCGGGTACTCGACCGCCCTCGGCGCGCACCGCCTCGGGGACGCCGACCTCACCAGCATCGAGTACGACCCCGCGGTCGGCGCGGCAGCGGCGGCGGCGATCAGGACTGCGGGATTCTCCCCCCGGCTGATCATCGGTGACGGGCTGCGCGGCGACCCGGACGGCGGGCAGTACGACCGGATCATCGCCACCTGTTCCGTCCGGTACGTCCCTCTCTCCTGGCTCCACCAGGTCAAGCCCGGCGGTCGGATCCTGGTCACCCTCTCCGGGTGGAGCTACGCGAACGCCCTCGTGCTGCTCGACGTGACCGGACCTGGCGAGGCCACTGGCCGGTTCCTGACCGGCCAAACCGGTTTCATGATCGCCCGCACGCACGACCGACCGCCCCGCCCGACGCTGGACCTCCTGCCCGGCAAGGAGCGTCCGACCCGCATCGACCCGGCGAAGCTGGACAGTTGGACGGGCGCTTGGGTGGCCCAGCTTGCCGCACCAGGGGCAATCCGCATGGGTGTGGGGGCTCAACAGATCCTCTGGGACCTGGCCACCGGATCGCAGGCCCGGACGGCGCCCGACCCCGCCGGCGGGTGGACCGTGACCCAGCGCGGGCCCGTCGCCCTGTGGGACCAGGTCGAGCAGACGGTTGAGACCTGGCAGGCGGCCGGTGGGCCGCACCAGGATCGCTTCGGGATCACCGTGTCGGCGGCCGGACAGCGGGTCTGGCTCGGCACCGAGGACGGGCCCGGATGGGATCTGCCCGTATAGGCCTGGCTCAGCCCTGCACCGAGCCGTGTCGCACCGGACCGAAACCGTGGTGTCGGGTGGGGGCGTCCTCGGGGTGGCGAGGTCGGGCGGGCGGCGGGGAGGGGGCGGGGTGGTACGCGAGGCTTCCGTGGCGTGGGGGGCGCTGCACCGGCGGTGTGCGGTGGGTGTGGTGGCGGGGGTGGCGGTGCTGGGGGGCGCGGCCGGGCCGGTGGTGTGGGCGGGGTCGCAGGACCTGCCGGGCGATCGGCGGTGGTGGCTGGTGGTGTGCGGGGTCGCGCTGGTGGCGGCCGTCGGCGCCTCGCTGCCGCTGCTGCGTCAGGTCTCCACCACCGACTACGTCGCCTCCTGCGTGGCGCTGGTGCTGCTGCTCGTACTCGCCCTGGGCACGGTGTTCGCGGCGGCGCAGGCCGCCTACGCCGTCCGCACCAGGCTGCACGAGCCGCCCGGCGTCACGGCCACCGTGACGGGCTGCCGGACGACGGGCCGGGAGCTGGACGACCAGAACCAGGGCCACGACGTCTACGGCTGCACGTACCACTGGAGCGCCGGCGGCCGGGAGTTCAGCGAGGAGCGGCCCACCGGGAAGCTGTATCCGGACGGCCACGAGACCAGGGTGTGGCTCGCCGGCGAGCGGATGATCACGAGCCGGCCGAGCCTGTTCGGGATCCCGCTGTGGATCGTGCTCGCCCTGGCCGGGCTGGCGGGCACGGTCCGGTTCTCGGCGTTCCTGGCCTGGAAGGCCCGCGACGTGGGCCTGAGGCAGTAGGGGGTGGCCGGAATCCGGGGTGGCGGGTGCGGTGCTCTGGCAGCATCGGGCGGATGGGGCAGCGGGAGGGGATCGGGCGGCGCTTCGTCGTGGGCGCGGGGTACGCGCTGTACCGGGGGCCGTTGGCGGACAGTACGTCACACCGGCACGCCGCGTTCCAGGTCGCCGTCGCGGCGACGGGCGGCGAGGTGACGATCGTGGACGGGGCCGGGGTCCGCCACCGGGGCGCGGCGGTGGTGGTGGCGCCGATGGTGTGGCACCGGATGGCGCCGGTCCGGGGGGTGTCGGCGTTCTTCGTCGATCCGCACTGCGCGTTCGCGGACCGGCTGCGGGCGGGGTGCGGTGACGGTGTCACCGTGGCGCCCCAGTGGCGGGACCTGGTGGAGGAGGACCTGTGTCCGTCCGGGGTGCTGCCGTCGGCCGAGGTGGACGTGCGGCTGTGGGCGGCGATGGAGGCGCTGACGGACCACCGGGTCGCGCTGCCGGGTCTGGCGGCGCGGGTGGGGCTGTCGCCGCAGCGCCTGCGGGCGCTGGCGCGGCGGCAGTTGGGGGTGCCGCTGGCACGCTGGCGGATCTGGCGGCGGCTGGCCCGCGCCGCCGACGCGCTGGGCGAGGGGCGCACGCTCGCCGAGGCGGCGCTGGCGGGCGGCTTCGCGGACCAGGCGCACTTCAGCCGCCAGATGCGGGAGATGACGGGGCTGACGCCGTCGGCGGTGCTCCCGGTGCTGCGCGCCTCGGGCCCGGCGGGCGGCCCGGGCCGGGCAGGCAGTCCGGCGGGTGCCTCGGGCCGGGCGTAGCCTCGTCCGCATGTGTCTGATGGTGTGGATCGGAACCGAACAGCCCGTGCTGCCGATCCCCTGCGCCGCCGGTCCGCAGCTCGGGGCCTGCTACTGCGGGGTTCGCGAGACTGCCGCCGACGCGCCCGTTCGAGCCCGCTTCACTTCACCGCACGTGACCTGCGTCGGCTCGCACGAGGGCTGCGGCTGCGGGTTCGACAGCTCCCGGTTCGAGTGGGAGGGGTTCACCGACACGGCCGACGCGATGGCGCTCGTCGACGCGATGCGGGACGAGGAGCGCGAGGAGTTCCTCGCGCAGAAGCACTCACGGGAGTTCCTGGCGGCGCTGGTGTCCGCGGCCCTTTTGCACGGGCCGGTCGACATCTACATGTGCTGGGCCGGGGACGAGGACGAACCGCCCGACCGCGTGGAGAGCATCGAGGCACGCCGGCTGACGGAGTGCCTGACTCCGCTCCAGGAGCGGGTGAAGTACACGGCGCTCGGCTGAGCAGGAGGTGCGGGCCTGCCGGTGCGTCATCTCCCCCGGTCGCACGGGGAACCCGGCAGGCAGGGAACCCGGCGGGCGGGGAACCCAACGGGCGGGGAACCCGGCGGGCAGGGAACCCGGCGGGCGGCGCGGGCGCGGCCTACGCGCGGCGGGCGACGTAAAACGACAGCGAGCCGGTGAGCGTGGAGACGGTCTCGGTCTCGCGCACGCCGTGGAAGCCGGCCTCGGTGATCAGCCGGGGCAGGATGCCGTCGGCGTTGGGCTGGGTGTCCTCCTTGCCGTCCGCCAGTTGCACGATGCGGAACGCCAGGCGCATGGCGGCCGTGCGCTGGCGCCCGAAGTCGGCGATGACGAGCTTGCCGCCGGGGCGCAGCGCCGTGTGCATGGAGGCGAGGACGGCCTGTTTCATGGGGATGGGGCACTGGTGGAGGACGAGGCTGGAGACGACGGTGTCGGCCGTTTCGGCGCCCACGAGGTCGGCGACGGCGTCGCCCATGCCGATGTGCCATTCGGGGGTCACGCCGGCGGCGGCGGCCTTGCGGCGGGCCACTTCGAGGGTGGTGGGGTCGGGGTCGACGCCGATGACGCGGGCGCGGGGTTCGACGCGGCCGAGGAGGACGGCCAGGGAGCCGGTGCCGCAGCCGACGTCGAGGATCACGTCGTCGGGGCGGGGGGCCACGTGCATGGCGAGCAGGCTGCGCCACAGGCGTTCGCGGGTGAGGGAGACGATGGGGTCGTAGAGGCGTACGGGGCCGAGGCGGCCGGCGGCGGGGGTGAAGGCGCGATCGGTCATGGGGGTCAGTGTCGGTCGGGGGGTGTGGTGGCGTCTTGAACGAATCGCTCGCCGGGCGGGGCGGGTTGGGGGTTTCCGGGGCCGGTTGCGGGCCGGTTGCGGGGCTGGTTGCGGGGGTCGGGTTCCGGCCCTCCGCGGGCACATAGAAAGTCTATCGACATATGACGTTGGATGACTTATCGTGATCGTCGCGGTGGTCGGCGCGACCGGCCCGCCGCGACCACCGTTCGGCCCTGCGAGAGGACCTCCGTGCCCCGTCGTTCCCGCACGTCCACAGCACTCGGCATCAGCGCCACCGCCGTGGTGGCGCTGGCCCTGGCCGCGCCGCCCGCGCTGGCCGGGCCCGCGGCCGCCCCCGACCCGGTGCCCTCCCTGGTGGCCGGTCAGGACACCGCCGCCCCGCAGCTGGTCACCGGCCTGGCCGAGTCGGCCGTCGGCAGCCCCGCCGACGCCGCCCGCGCCCACCTCGCGGCCCACGCCGACCGCTACCACGTCGACCCCGGCGAGCTGGCCGAGGTCGGCTCCGAGAGCACCGCCGACGGCCGGCGCACCGTCAGGTTCGAGCAGCGCCACGACGGCGTGCCCGTGTTCGGCGCGCAGTACCTGGTGCACCTGACGGGCGAGGGCGCCGGGCAGCGCGTCGAGTCGGTCGGCGGCAAGTACTTCACCGGCCTGACCGTGCCGACCACCGCCACCGTCCCGGCCGCCGCCCTGCGGGACCTGGCGCTCGGCTCCGTCCAGGACCCGAAGGCCCGGGCCGCGGCCACCGCCGAGGACCACGGCCTGGTCGTCCTGCCGGACGGCGCCGGCCGGCTCGCCCAGCGCTTCACCGTGCACGCCGCCGACCCGGCGACCGGGGGGCCGGCGGCCCGCGAGGTCTTCGTGGACGCCACCGTCGGCGTGGTCGCCCTCGCCTACGACACCCGCGCCCCGCTCCCGGCGGGCGGCACCGACCAGCGCGCCGCCGCGGCCGGCCTCGAACCCGCCACCGGGACCGCGCCGGACGCCCGCGGCAACTCCGCCAAGGTGAACATCGCCCGCCTGCCGGACGGCAGTTACCAGCTCACCGACCTCACCCGGCCCGCCACCATCACCACCTACGACGCGGGCGGCCGGGACGAGATGGACTTCGGCGGCGGCATCCCCGCCGACCTCCCCCCGGCCCACTCCCCCGGCCCGGACTTCCCGGCCTCCACCGGCACCAGCGGCGCCACCGACGCCAGCGTCAACGCCGGTATCGTGTACGACTTCTACCACGACCGGTTCGGCCGCAACGGCCTGGACGGCAAGGGCGGCGCGATCACCTCCGTCGTCAACGTGTCCCAGGACGGCGCCCCCTACGCCAACGCGTACTGGGACGGGAAGAAGATGGTCTACGGCAGCGGGGGCCCCAACTACTACCCGTTCTCCGCCGCCCTCGACATCGCCGGGCACGAGATGACCCACGGCGTCATATCGAACACCGCCGACCTGGTCGGCATGGGCCAGGCCGGCGCGATGAACGAGGGGCTCGCCGACTACTTCGGCAACGCCATCGAGGTCACCGCCCGCGGCATGTCCATGAACGACCCGGCGGCGGCGCTGCTCGGCGAGAGCAAGTGCCGCACCGGCACCCCGCAGGCCTGCGCGGACCGGCGGATGGACGACCACCGCACCACCGTGGACGACTACCTCGGCGGCACGGTCGACAACGGCGGACAGCACCTCAACGCCACCATCTTCAGCGGCGCCCTGTGGGACATCCGGCGCACCCTCGACCCGCTCACCGCCGACCGGGTGGTCTACCGGGCGCTCACCGCCTACCTCACCCCGCTCGACGACTTCGTGGCCGGGCGCAACGCGGCACTGGCGGCCGGCCGCGACCTCGGCCTCAGCCACGCCCAACTGCGCACCGTGGCAGCCGCGTTCGACGCGCACGGGATCAAGGCCGGCTGGGAGAGCCGGATCGGTATGGACAGCCGCACGCTGGCCCGCAACCTCTCCTACTCGATGGCGCCCCCGGCCGCCGGCGGCGGGCACTGGGTGGCGATGGCCCCCGCCCCCGACCCGGTCAAGGGCACGGGCGGCACCCTGCCCGGCACCACCGCGCTGTACACCGGCTCCACCACCGGGCGCGGCGCCCCCGTCCGGCTCAGCCCCGACGACGGCCGCTACCACAGCTGGCCCTCCACCGACGGCACCAACGCCGTGTGGAAGGCCATCGGCACCACCGCCAAGGACCACAGCCGGGAGCTGCTGACCGCACCGCTGTCCGGTGCCGGCCCGGTCCGCAGCCTGTTCCGCGCCGACGGGAAGGAGCCCGGCAACCCGCAGGTCTCCGGCGGCGACATCGCCTTCACCGTGCACGACTCCGCCGCCGGCCGCACCAGCCTGTGGCTGTCCCACGACGGGGCCCCCGCGGTCGAACTGCCGCTGGCCGACGGGCACCACCCGGACGACCTCACCCTCAAGGACGGCTACCTCGCCTGGACCGAGTCCTGGCAGGACGGGCAGCAGTACGTCACCGCGCCGACCGTCTACTCGATCGCCGCCGGCAAGGTCACCGCGCAGTACACCGCGCACGCCGCCCCCGGCGCCGCCGCGAGCACCGCCTCCTCCGCCCGGCTCGCCGGCGGACGGCTGCTGTGGCTGGACACCCCGGCCGGCGCGGCCGCCCGCGCCTCCATCCGCTCCGGCGCCCTGGACGGCTCCGGCGTGACCGAGGTGCTGGCCGCCGACTCGCCGAACGCCCCGACGCGCGGCAGCGACCTCACCGCCTCCGACCAGGCCGTCACCTACAAGGTCCAGAGCACCAAGCCCGCCGGCGGCTGGACCAACGCCGCGCTGCCCAAGCTCTGGCAGCTCCCGACCGGCGGCGGCACCCCGCAGCGCCTCTCCTGCGACCGGGGCGGCCAGGACCAGCCCGCGGCCGACCAGGGCACCCGGGTGGTCTGGCTGGACTCCACCCCCGGCCGCACCGACCTGGTCGTGCGCGACCGCGCGGCGGGCACCTGCTGACCACCTTTCCCTGACCCCCACCCCCCCCGGGGTCCGGCCCGCCCCGGGCGCCGCCGGGACGCGCTGCCCGGTGTCTTATACACAACTGAC
>NZ_JBHWIR010000170.1:0-10758 GCF_042731835.1 Kitasatospora sp. NPDC059817
GGGCGCCTCGGGCCAGACCCCGGCCGGGTCGGCCCCGGGCTGCGGGTCAGACCCCGGCCGGGTCGGCCCCGGCCGTGCCCGCTCGGGACGACCGGCGTTCCTGGCGCCGGTCCTCCCGCCGTTGCCGCCCCCGGCGCAGCGGCTGATCGGGCAGCCAGCCGAAGGTGAGGCAGGCGCCCACCAGTCCGAGCAGCATCCCGATCACGAAGCCGCCCAGGTTGGAGGTGAGCCAGCTCGCCAGCGCGGCGAGCACGGCGAGGACGGAGTAGAACAGCCGCTGAGCCGGGTTGAACAGGATCAGCAGGCCGCACAGCACCATCACCGCCGGCACCAGGTAGCCCGCCAGCCCCTGCATCCCGATGTGCAGGACGACGGGCAGCGGGGCACGCAGGGTGAACAGGATCTCGGCGCCGCCGAACAGCACCAGCAGCCCGCCCCAGAACGGCCGTTGGCCCCGCCAGTCGCGTTTGACCGGTCGGGTGGTGGCGGGAGCGGGGGCGGGAGCCGTCCCCACGGCCCCCTCCGCGACGCCCTCGCCGGAACCGGCCGGCTCCGGTACGGACTCCGTCATGGTCAGCAGCCCTGGGAGCTGAAGCTCAGCCGCAGGTTGGGCAGTTTGAACCCGACGGCGGTGCTCGCGTAGTTGTGCTGCTTGAGGTGCGTCAGCACGACGGTGTCGGCCTGCTGCCCGAAGACGCCCGGGTTGCCCTTGCCCGCGTTGCCGGCCTTGGTGTACGTGCTGGCGTCGCCGCCGATCTCGATGTTGGTGAACTCCGCGTCACCGGACAGCATGTCGGAGTCGGTGGTGAGGTCGGTGGCGGAGACGGGGGTGCCGGCGTCGCCGGCGTGGATCACCAGGTTGACGCCGCCGAGGTCCACGCTCTGGCACAGGTTGGTGATCTCGGCCTTCTTGATCGCCGAGACCGCGACCAGCACCTGACCGCCGGTGGAGCCCTGGTTGGGGCTGTCGGGGATCATCGAGTCCAGGCTGCCGAACTGGGCGAAGCCCTTGCCGTCGAGCTTGTCCGCGGTGATCGTGAACGGCATGCCGCTGATGGAGAACTGGGCGGCGAGTACGCCCTGGGCGGTGAGGGCCATCAGGACGGCGCCCGCGGCGACGGCCGGAACGGCCATCCAGGCGCTGCGCTTGAGCCGTACCCGCCCTCTCCTGCTGCCGGTCGGCGTCTCCGGGGTCTCGGCCGCGGCGGCGGCGTCCTCGGACATGGCCATGTGTGCTCCCTGTTGGGTGGGTGGGATGTGCAGGCACTGGCACGGTGCCCTGGCGCGGACAGCGTTCCACGGCCCGACCGGGCCGCCCGCCCCTCGGCAGCGGGGCGGGCACGGTCGAGCCGCGCTTTGAGTAACTGGGAAGCTACTGCCCGGTAGTGGCCGGGTCAATACGGGTGCACGAAGGATCTTCACCGATCGGAAACCCGAGCCGGACGGCCGCCTGCGCCGGGCCGAGGAAAGGCGCGAGACAGAACATGCTCAACACCGGAAGGAGTTCCGGCAGTTGAACCGTCCGGCCGGAGTCGATCCGCCGGTAGAGCGCGCTGTAGACCCCGCCCACCACGGCGTCCACCAGCTCCACCACCCGCACACCGACCGGCGGTTGGGGCACCTCGGCGAAGAACGCCCGGAACCGGGTGAGGAGTTGGTCCCGCTCGCGGCGGCCGGCCGGTCCGACCGCCTCGATCTCGATCACCGCCATGGTCGCGAACGCCGGTGTCCCCGCCAGCAGATGGAGCATCGCGCCGAGCGCCTGCCGGATCCCGGCGCACCAGTCGGACTCCGCCGCGAAGGCCGCCGCCATCCGCCGGAGCACCACTCCGGTGCCGTGCCGGTGCGCGGCCAGGAAGGCGTCCTCCTTGCCGCTGAACAGCTCGTAGAAGACCGGCCTGGTCACCCCGGCCGCGCGGCAGATGTCGCTGACCGTGGCGTGCTGGTAGCCGCGCGCGGCCACCGTCTGGACCAGCCCGTCGAGCAGCCGCTCGCGCTGGGTCGCGGCCACCACGCCCGGGGGCAGCCGGCTCGGGCCGCGCTTGATGGACCGGGCCGGGTCACGACCGGCCCGCGCGCCCGGCAGCAGGATCACGTCGGCACTTCGGAGGTGTTTCCGTTCCATCACCAACTCCTGTTACCTGTATTGACATTGACGCAACATCGGGTTTACAACACTGACAGGTTTCCAACCGGTGGGCGACCCTGTCACCACCGGACGACCTCCAGGGGCTCCGACGGCCCCGGGCGAACAGCCCGGGCCACGGGACCACGAGCGGACGCAGGCCCGCGGCGGTGGCAGCCGCCGACGTGCACTCCTGCACTCGCAGCGCACGTCCGCACCTTCACACCGCTGTGCCGTACGAGCGGGCCCGTGGCGCCGGGCCCGCCGCACCACGGCCCCGCGAAGCCCCCGGTACGCCATGCCCACGCACCTCCCCCGCCGTGCACGCCACCACACCCGCACCGCGGGCCACCCCCACCCGTCTCCGCACGGAGAGAGGTCACCCTCATGCGCTTTCGCCGTACGCTCGGTACCGCCGCCCTCGCCGCCCTCGCCTTCACCTGCGCCGCCGTCGCACCCGCCCAGGCCGACGGCTCCGCGGTGCTGACCACCGGCAGCAGCAGCGGCCCGGACGTCGCCGTCGGCGACGTCCTCACCGCCAGCCTGGTCTCGGGCACCGCCGCCACCTTCTACAGCAGTGCCAGCGGCACGAGCGGCATCAGCTGCGCCAACTCGGCCTTCTCCGCCACCGTGACGGCCAACCCGGCCGCCCCCGGCAGCGCGGTCGAGCAGCTCAACACCCAGACCTTCGGTTCCTGCTCCTCCAACGTCCTCGGCGTCACCGGCGTCAAGAGCATCACCGTCAACAACCTGCCGTTCACCAACACCGTCGGCGACGGCCCCGGCAACCCGGTCGCCCTCACCCCCGGCGCGGCCGGCGCGATGAAGACCACGGTGGTGCTCAACACCATCCTCGGCAGCATCAACTGCGTCTACCAGACCACCACCGGGATCAACGGCACCACCTCGAACACCGGCAACACCATCGGCTTCTCCTCCCAGCCGTTCAACCTGGTCTCCGGCTCGGGCCTGTGCTTCTCGACCGGCTGGTTCAGCGCCACCTACGGCCCGGTCACCGACACCTCGGTGGCGGGCAGCCCGCTCATCTTCGTCAACTGACGACCCGAGGGGCACGCACCACCTGACGTCGAGTCAGACGTCGTCAACCGACGGCCGAGACCGGCGGGAACAGACGGGCGGTGTACGGCGGCCGTGGTCGCCGTGCACCGCTCCGGCGCGCCCGCACGCCCGCCAGGTGATCCAGCAGCACGCCACGACCCCGGCCCCGCGCCACCCCGCCGAACCCCCGAGACAGCGAAGTGACCGGCCGGTAGGGTGCTGCCGCACGGACAGGGCGGACAGGAACGGGGCGGACAGATGAGCGGCGACGGCACGGGGTTCTTCGCATCGGTGGCGGACACCGCCGACCAACTGGCCGCCACCGGCTACCTGGCCTCCACCGCCGTGGCCACCACCGTCTTCCTCGCCGACCGGCTCGGCAAGCCGCTGCTGGTCGAGGGCCCCGCCGGGGTCGGCAAGACCGAACTCGCCAAGGCGGTGGCCGCGATCGGCCGGGCCCGGCTGGTCCGGCTCCAGTGCTACGAGGGCATCGACGAGGCCCGCGCCCTCTACGAGTGGAACCACGCCAAGCAGCTGCTGCGGATCACCGCCGGCCGCGACGAGGGCTGGGACCAGGCCCGCACCGACATCTTCGGCGAGGAGTTCCTGCTCACCCGCCCGCTGCTCACCGCCATCCGCGGCGACGAGCCCACCGTGCTGCTGATCGACGAGATGGACAAGGCCGACGTCGAGGTGGAGGCGCTGCTGCTGGAGGTGCTCAGCGACTTCCAGGTCACGGTGCCCGAACTCGGCACCATCGCCGCGAGCCGCCGCCCCTTCGTGCTGCTCACCTCCAACGCCACCCGCGAACTGTCCGAGGCGCTGCGCCGACGCTGTCTCTTCCTCCACCTCGACTACCCGGACGCCGAGTTGGAGCGGCAGATCGTCCGGCTCAAGGTGCCCGGCCTGGACGACACGCTGGCCGCCTCGCTGGTCCGGGTGGTCGGCGCGCTGCGCGCGATGGACCTGCGCAAGGCGCCGTCCGTCGCCGAGACCATCGACTGGGCCCGCACCCTGCTGGCGCTCGGCGCCGACACGCTCGACGAGGCGGTCGTCCAAGAGACCCTCGGGGTGATCCTCAAGCACCAGGACGACATCCGGAAGGCCGCACGGAAGCTCACCGTCGCATGACCACCGCCCCACCGCCGGCCGACACCGCCGCCCGGCTCACCGGCCTGGTCCGCGCGCTGCGCGGGCACGGCCTGCGGATCGGCCCCGCCGAGACGGTCGACGCGGCCGCCGTCCTCGACGTCCTCGGGCTCGCCGACCGCGAGCAGATGCGGGCCGGCCTGGCCGCCGCGCTGCTGCGCTCGGACACCCAACGGGCTGTCTTCGACGCCACGTTCGACCTGTTCTTCCCACTCGGCGTCGGCGCCCCCGAGGCCGTCCGCGCCGACCCGCCCGCGCTCCCGGACGATCCCCGGCCGCCGCGCCCCGGCCGGCCCGACCCGCTGCGCGACGACCTGCGCGAGCGCCTCGCCGCCGCCCTGGCCGCCGACGACCGGGCCGCCCAGGCCCGGCTGGCCGGCGAGGTGGTGGAGGCCCTGGGCCGGTACGGCGCCGGAGCCACGCCGGCCTCGGACGGCTGGTCGGCCCACCAGGCGCTCGGCCGGCTCGCCCCCGAGACACTGCTCGCCCGGATCCTCGCCGCCCTGCGCGAGCAGGCCACCACCCCGGACCTGTCCGACCGCGTCCTCGCCGACGAGATCCGCCGCCGCATCCAGGACTTCCGCGCCCTGGTCGCCACCGAGACCCGCCGCCGGGTCGCCGAACTGCGCGGCGCCGAGCGGATCGCCGAACGCGCCGTCGCACCCACCGCCGACCGGATCGACTTCCTCGCCGCCGGCCGCGACCAGCTCGCCGAACTGCGCCGCACCGTACACCCGTTGGCCCGCAAGCTGGCCACCCGGCTGGCCGCCCGGCGCCGCCGCGCCGCACGCGGACGGATCGACCTGCGCCGCACCCTGCGCCGCTCGCTGTCCACCGGCGGGGTGCCGCTGCGCCCGGCCTACCGGCTGCGCCGCCCGGCCCGGCCGGAACTGGTGCTGCTGTGCGACGTCTCCGGCTCGGTGGCCGGATTCGCCGACTTCACCATGCTGCTGGTGCAGGCGATGAGCGAACAGTTCAGCAAGGTAAGGGTGTTCGCCTTCGTGAACCGCACCGCCGAGGTCACCGCCCTGCTGGCGCGCGGCGACGCCGACCCGGCCCGGCTCGCCGCCCGGATCCTCACCGAGGCCAAGGTGATGGGCCACCACGGCAACAGCGACTACGGCTCCGCCCTGGGCGAGTTCGCCGAACGGCACCTGGACGCGGTCGGCCCGCGCACCAGCGTGCTGATCCTCGGCGACGCCCGCACCAACCACCGCGACCCGAACCTGGACGCGCTGCGCCGGATCGCCGGCCGGGCCCGGCGGGTCCACTGGCTCAACCCCGAGCAGCCCACCCTCTGGCCGACCGGCGACTCCGCCGCAGCCGCGTACGCGGGCGTCGTGGAGATGCACTCCTGCCGCAACGCCCGCCGCCTCGGCGAACTGATCGCCCGCCTGCTGCCGGTCTAGGGAGCTTCCGAGTCCGTTGCCGTGGCGGCCGAAGCCTGGGCCTACGCCTCGGCCTGAGCCTGGGCCTACGCCTGCGCCCGGGCCTCCTCGGCCGCCACCTGCGCGGCCCTGGCGGCCAGCGGGTTGATGTCGGCCCGGCGCGCCGACTGCATGGCCGTCAGCCGCTGGACCACCACGATCGCCGCGACGGCCGCGACCAGGCGCAGCACCGAGCCGGCGGCCTCCACCCGAATGGTCTCGCGCAAGTCCCCCAGGCTGGCGAGCACCGTCACGTCCACGTACTTCATCTTCGAGTTGGCGATCCGGTTGACCACCAGCGCGCCGATCCAGGTGGACCACCACAGGACCAGGACCTTCTCCGACACCGCGCGGCGCCGTCCCTCCGCGTCCAGCGGAGCGCTCGCCCGCCAGCAGTCCACCATCAGCTGCCAGGGGAACCAGAGCAGGACGACCGGGGTGACCCAGGCCCCGATGGTCCAGCCGCGTCCGAGGCGGTGCCCGTTCGGCAGCAGCAGGTCGGCATTCTGGCGGATGCGGTAGAACCAGATGATGAACAGCACGGCGGTGACCATCATCAGCGGAATGACGGCTTTGTCCAGCCCGTTCGCCAGGGAGTCCAGGGCATCGAATTCGTCAAGGCCGATGTCGCCCGAGCCGTCCACCAACCGGCCCAACAGGACATCGCCCCAGACGTCGGCCACGACCGCCGCCGCCGCCAACACCGCGTTCAACCCCAGCAGGACGTAGACCGCCACGGCAAGGCCGTTCGCCGGTCGGAGCGCCGCCGCCCAGCCCGGGGCCGCCTCCGCGCAGCCGAAGCAGCGTCGGCTCTCGGTCCCCGCGGGACGCGCCCCACACGCCACACACACCATCAGATCGTCAACTCCTGGAATCGCCGCGTGCTCGGACTCGCACGCCGGTGCCGCCAGCGCCCCGACCGGGGCGGGCGCGCCGACTCTAGGGGATCACCGACGTCCGCTGCCAGCGAGATTTCGCAGCTCAGCGGCGGTATCGCCGGATAAACGACAGATCGCGCGGGAATCGAACCCCGGGGAGCCGACTCCGGCTCCCCACCCCGACCCGGCGCACCCGTCCCGCTCGATCCGGGTGTGCGGTCGACGGACCCCGGGCGCAGGACTGGTGAAGGGGTGCGAGCGTCCCGGGGAGGTCGAAACGCGACGTCAGGCCGAGGGCACGGGCAGCAGCCGGTAGGCGTCCCCGTCCGTGAGCACGCGGCCGGCGGTGGGCGGCGCGAAGTGGGTGCCGAGCAGCAGGGTGTCCGTGTCGGCGAGGGCGCCGAGGAGCTTGCGGCGCGAGGCCTCGGACTGCCGCGGGTCGATGTCGACGCAGGCGCCGATGGCGGGGTGGGCGAGCTGGACCGGGTGGTGGATGCAGTCACCGGTGATCAGGGCCGCCTCGCCCCGGCTGGTCAGTTCGACGGCGACGTGGCCGGGGGTGTGACCGGGGGTGGGGATCAGGCGCAGGCCCGGGGCGATCTCTACGCCCTCGGCCGGGACGTCGACGAGGTCCAGCAACCCGGCCCGCTCGACCGGGATCACGGAGTCGAGGAACATCTGCCTGCGCGCCTCCTCCAGGTCGTACCCGGCCCAGAACTCCCGCTCGGTGCGGGAGGTGAGGTAGCGGGCGTGGGGGAAGGTGGGGACCCACTCGCCGTTCACCTCCCGGGTGTTCCAGCCGACGTGGTCGGCGTGCAGGTGGGTGAGGATCACCAGGTCGACGGAGTCCGGGGGGAAGCCGGCGGCGGTGAGGCGCTCCAGGTAGTCGGTCCGCAGGTGGTGCCAGGCCGGGTTGGCCCGCTCCTTGCCGTTGCCTATGCCGGTGTCGACGAGGACGCGCAGCCCGCCCACGGTGAACGCGAAGCTGTGGCTGTCGAGGTGCAGGACGCCCTCGTGGTCGGCGAAGTGGGGGTGCAGCCAGTCGTGGCCGGTCACCACCTCGGGGGTGGCCTCGGGCAGCAGCCAGGGCCCGGTCGCGGGTGGCAGGAGGGTCTCGTCGATGCGGTGGACGGTGACGCCGCCCACCGTCCAGGCGGGGGCGGGGGCGTCGGACGTGGCGCTGGACATGGGGGCTCCTCCCGTAAACGCAATCCGTTTGCGTTAAGCCATCGTAGGACCTACAGTCTGGCTAACGCAAACGGTTAGCTTTTGCTGCGGGTGCCATCTCGCGCCAGCCCCGATCAGGAGAGAACGCCCATGTCCTCCGCCGACCGCCCCTCAGGCGAACCACCCACCACCGACCTCACGCCACCCACCACCGACCTCACGCCGCCCGAGGCCGCCCGCTGGGCCGCCCGGGCCGGGCTCCCCCTGCCCGCCGACCGCCACGACGCGGTCGCGGCCACCGCCAACCAGCTGCTCTCCGTCGTCGCTGTCCTGCGGGAGCTGGACTTCGGGGACACCCCGCCCGCGAGCGCCTACCGCGCGGAAAGCGCCCACGACACGGAAGAGGAGAAGCACGATGCAGCCGTATGAGCTCTCCCTCACCGCCGCCGCGGAGGAGATCCGGGCCCGGCGACTGTCCCCCGTCGAACTGGTGGACTCGGTCCTCGACCGCATCGAGCAGGTAGAACCGCACCTCGGCGCCTACGTCGCGGTCACCGCGGAGCGGGCGCGCCGGGCGGCCCGCGAGGCCGAGCAGGAAGCGGCGCGCGGCCTGCACCGGGGGCCGCTGCACGGCGTGCCGATGGGGCTCAAGGACCTGATCGACGTCGCCGGGCTGGCCACCACGGCCAGTTCCCGGGTCCGCGCCGACCACCGCGCGCAGACCGACAGCACGGTCGCCGCCCGTCTGGCCGCGGCCGGCGCGATCCTGGTCGGCAAGACGCACACCCACGAGTTCGCGTACGGCCTGACCACCCCGCAGACCGGCAACGCCTGGGACCGCGAGCGGGTCGCCGGCGGCTCCAGCGGCGGATCCGCCGTCGCCGTCGCCGCGGGCGCCGCGACCTTCGCGCTGGGCACCGACACCGGCGGCTCGATCCGGGTGCCCGCCGCGCTCAACGGGGTCGTCGGCCTCAAGCCGACCTACGGCCTCGTCCCCCGCCACGGCGTCACGTCCCTGTCCTGGTCGCTGGACCACGTCGGCCCGATCGCCCGGACCGTCGAGGACACGGCCCTCGTCCTGGACGCCCTCGCCGGACACGACCCGCGCGACCCCGCCTCGCTGGCCGCCCCCGCCGTGGACCACCGGCCGGGCGCGGGCACGGACCTGGCGGGGCTGCGCGTCGGCGTGCCGCGCAGCTACTACTTCGACCACGTCGACACGGAGGTGGAGGCCGCCGTCCGGCGCGCCATCGGGCACCTGGACGCACTCGGCGCACGACTCGTCGACGTCGACATCCCGATGACCCGCTACCTCCAGGCGACTCTGTGGGGGCTGGTGGCACCGGAGGCCGCCGCCTACCACGAGCACTCCCTGCGGGCGGTGCCCGAGCTGTACCAGGCGGACGTCCGCGTCCTGCTGGAGGCCGGCGAGCTGATGACCGCCGGGGACTACCTGCGCGCCCAGCGCTCCCGGACGCTCATGCGGCGGGAGTGGGCCCGGATGCTGGAGGAGGTCGACGTGATCGCCGCCCCGACCGTCCCGGTCACCGCGGTACGGGTCGACCAGGAGACCGTCACCTGGCCCGACGGCACGGTCGAGGGCGTCCCCGACGCATATGTGCGCCTGTCCGCCCCCGCCAACATCACCGGGGTGCCCGCCCTGTCCGTCCCGGTCGGCCGGGACGCGGCGGGCCTGCCGATCGGCATGCAGCTGCTCGGCCGGCCGCTCGGGGAGCGCACGCTGCTGCGGGTCGGCCACGCCTACGAGCGGACGCAGCCCGCGCGGGCGCTCGCGCCGGCGGTCTGAGAACAGCAGGCGGGCCGGGCCGGACGGCGCCGGCCCGCCGCTCGGCTCCGAGGCGGGCACCCCGGCACCCGTAAACGCAAGGATTGTGCTTTAAGGTGTTTATCATGAGTCGCAAACAGATGGTGCGCCCCGGCGGGCGCAGCGCCCGGGTCCAGGCATCGGTGCACACCGCTGTGCGTGAACTCCTCGCCGAGGTGGGCCGCGACGCGCTGACGGTGCCGCTGGTCGCCCAGCGCGCGGGCGTCACCCCGTCGACGGTCTACCGCCGCTGGGGCGACCTCCAGGAGCTGCTGTCCGACGTCGCCGTGGAGCGCCTGCGGCCCGACACGGCGCCGGAGGACCTGGGCGACCTGCGGTCCGACCTGACGGCCTGGGCCGAGCAGTTCCTCGACGAGATGGCCTCCCCCTCGGGCCGCGCCTACATCCGCGACGCCCTGCTCGGCGACCCGGACGGCGGCAACGCCGGCCAGTGCTCGGACTACGCGGCCGAACAGGTCGACGCCGTGCTGAGCCGGGCGGGCGGCCGCGGGGAGGACACGCCCGCCGTCGAGGCGGTCATGGACGGCGTCGTCGCCCCCCTGATGTACCGCATCCTCTTCCGCCCGGCCGGCCTCGATCCCGCGTACGCACGCCGGCTCGTGGCCGAACTCCTCGACCCGTACGGGGCCGGTCCGTCGAGCGGATGATCGTTCGCCCGGCGGATGATCGTTCGCCGGGCGAGGACGGGCAGCTCAAGTCATGAACGGGCAGCTCAAGTTATAAGCTGCTGCGGGACGTTCACGAGCCCGGCCGGTGGTCGGGACCTCGCCTGGGAGGAAGCGTCGTGGGGAAGAAGATCCCGGTCCGGACCGGATGCCAGAACTGTTCGCGGTGCACCGGCTCGATCGGCGGCAACGCGGCCCGCAAGACGGTGCGGGGTACCGGGGTGGCGCTCGGTGCGGTGGTCACCGTCGGCCTGAGCCTCCTCTTCATCCGGAGGTGCCGCGCCTGCGACCACCCCATGGGCAGCCACCACCACCACTGATCGCGCCGCCGGACCTCCGCCGCCCCCGGCCCCCCCCCCCCCCCCCCCCCCGCCCCGGGGGGGGCGCGGGGCCCCGGGGGCTCTAACACAAAAGAGCCCCGAGCCACCAAACAACTCTAGAG
>NZ_JBHWIR010000170.1:10768-15972 GCF_042731835.1 Kitasatospora sp. NPDC059817
GGCGGCGTTGGTCTAACCCTCCCGGGGGGGGCGCGCCCCCCGGCCCGCCCCGCGGCCCCCCGCCCCGGGGCGGCGGGGGGGGGGCGCGTCAGGCGTCCAGGTGCTTGAGGAAGTCGAGCAGCGCCTCGTTGACCTCCGCCGGGCGCTCCTGCTGCGTCCAGTGCCCGGTGTCCGGCAGCCGGACGTGGCGGTGCAGCTTGGGCACCCGGCTCAGCAGGTGGGCCAGCACCGCCGGCGGGACGAGCGCGTTCACCATGTCCTGTTCGCCGGCCACGTACAGCGCCGGCACGTCGATCGTCACGCCGTCGAAGGCGGCCATCAGTTCGGCGTTGCGGTCGATGTTCCGGTACCAGTTGAGCCCGCCGGTGAAGGCGTGCTCGCCGTGCAGGGCGTAGTCGGCCGCGAGGGCATCGATGTCCGCCTCGGTGAGCCAGGCCGGCAGCTGCGCCGGCTCCGGGATGGTGTCCAGCAGGGCCTTGCCCTCCGGGACGACCCACGGCTGCGGCTTCCCCTCGCGGAGCAGGCCACCGCCCAGGATGCGGCGGAAGCTGGACTTCACGTCGGCCGCCAGTTCGGCGTCGGCGCGGCCCGGCTCCTGGAAGTAGATCTGGTAGAAGCCCTCGCCGAAGTTCTCCCGGGACTCCCGCAGCGGCCGCGGCCCGCTGGCCAGCGGCGGCACGCTCAGCCCGGCGACCCCGCGCACCAGGTCCGGCCGCAGCGCGGCGGTGGCCCAGGCGACCGGCGCGCCCCAGTCGTGCCCGACCACGACGGCCCGCTCCTCGCCGAGCGCGCCGATCAGCGCCGTGACGTCGCCGACCAGGTGCAGCAGGGAGTACGCGTCCACCCGCTCGGGCTGCTCGCTGCGGGCGTAGCCGCGCTGGTCGGGGGCGACGACCCGGTAGCCGGCCGCGGCGAGCGGGGCGAACTGGTGGCGCCAGGAGTACCAGCTCTCCGGGAAGCCGTGCAGCAGCAGGACCAACGGGCCCTCGCCCTGTTCCGCGACGTGCAGACGGACACCGTTCACCTCGACGTGGCTGTGCTTGATCGCGTCGTTCAAGTCCCGCTCCCGGTCCGGTGGAAGGGCCGGGGCATCCGCTTCGCCCCGGTCCCACCCGGCGCAACACCGGCGGGGCACGGGGCATTCCCGCCGGCCCCGGGCAAACGACCGAGGCCGCCCCGGAACTCCGGGACGGCCTCGGCGTGGTGATGGAAGGTCAGTTCACCGTGTAGCTGTACGGGATCGCCGCGAGCACCGAACCGGTGGTGCCCAGGGTGTTGTTGGCGGTCGCCACCGAGCTGGGGGCGGACACCAGGTACAGCACGCCGTGGACGGTGCTGCCCTTCGGACCGGTCGGAGTGACGGTCACCTGGAGCGAGCCCTTGCCGCCCGACGGGACGGTCACCGGGTTGGCGGCCGGGGCCGAGGCGTTGACCGCCAGGGCGTACGGGTCACCGGTGCTGGAGGTCAGCGCCGGGTCGAACGCCTGGGTGTGCGCGGTCGCGGTGATGGTGGCGGTGCCGGCCGGGGCGCCGGCGGTGCCGAACGGGCCGACCTGCTGCAGGAAGGTGCCCCACACGCCGGGGAGGACCGGCTGCGACGCGCTGCCGTTGTCGGTCACGACCGAGATGGTCGAACCGTCCTGGGCCTTCTTCAGGTCACCGAAGAGGTCCGGCGAGCCGGTGGTGCCGGACAGCTCCAGGTGGGCCGGCGTCGAGGAGGCCGCCACCGCCTTCAGCTGGTCGGTGCCCGGCGGGACGAGGAAGGACGGCACCGCGGAGGTGAGGCTCAGCGGCAGGGTGACCGTCGCGGAGGCGCCCTGCGGCACCAGCGGGAGGTCGGTGCGGCGGTCCAGGCGGCCGTCGGCCGAGATCTTCTGGGTGGCGACGGTGTTGTTGGTGTAGTTCACCTGGACGGTGACCGGCTTGCCGGCCGCCAGCTTGGCGTGCGGGTCGTTCGGCAGGCCGGCGGCGGTGGCGACGTTCTGGTTGAACGCGACGGTGCCGGTGAAGTCCTGGGCGAGCTCCTGGCCGCTGACCGGGCCGAGCACGTTCAGGACGAACCGCCAGCGGCCGGCGGCCGGGTTGACGGTGGTGGCCGAGACGCCGGCGGTGGTGCCGGTCAGGTTGCCCTGCGCGTCGAGCAGGCCGTTGCCCTCGATGTCGATCGGGGTGCCGTTCGGGCTGATCAGCGCGCCCTGCATGAGCAGCTTCGGGTCCTTGGCGACGGTGACGCCGACCCGCAGGTCCTTCTGGCCCTTCGGGACGTCGAAGGCGTACGCGAAGCTCTGCGTCGGCGAGGCGTTGCGGCCGTTGCCACCGGTGATGGTGCCGGTGAAGGTGCCCTTGCCCTGGTTGACCGGGACGAGGCTGCGCAGCACGACCGGAACGCTGGTGGCGGTGCCGTTGGAGCTGGCGACGGTGATCGCCTGGCTGGAGTCGCCACTGGTGCCCGGGGTGGTGAGCTGGACCTTGAGGGTCTTGGTCTCACCCGGCTTCAGGTCCGCGACGCTCGGGCTGACGGCGCCGGCCGGCACCGCGCGCTGGGTGGCGGTGCCCAGCTGGACCGCGCCGTTGTAGCCGGCCTTGCCCGCCGGGGTGTACAGGACTGCGGTCCACTCGCCGGCCACCGGGTGCGGGACGTCCACCAGGCCGAAGTCGGCCGGGGTGGCGCCGCCCTGCGGACGGGTGTTGGTCTCGAAGCGGCCCGACGGGTCGAGCAGCGTCATGCGGACCACGGAGCCGTTGGTGACCGGGCTGGCCGCACCCTGCCAGGCGATCGACGCCGCGAGGCGGTCGGCGCCGGCCGGGACGGTGAACTTGACCTGCTTCTGCACCCAGGTGGCGCCGTTGGTGGCGTACTTGAAGGTGTCGGTGGAGGCCGTGTCCAGCTGGACGGTCTGCTGGTTGCTCGACTGCGGCACGAAGGTGCGGGTCGCGCCGCTGACCGTCTGCGGGGCGGAGCTGGTGTTGGTGACGGTCACGTCGGCGGTGTGGGTCGAGCCGGGGTTGCCGGCGATGTCGACCTGACCGGTGGTGACGACGACGGTCTTGCTGTCCGACGCGCCGGAGCCGGCGTGGTAGCCGCGGGCGGCCTCGACGGCGGCGCGGACGTTCAGCAGGCCGGCGCCCTGCTCCTCGGCCGGGACGCCGAGGTCCTGGGCGGTGCCGGTGATGAACTTCTTCACCAGCGCCGGGGCGGGCGACTGGCCGTTGTGGGTGTCGCGGTAGGCCTGGATGACCAGGGCCGCGGCACCGGTGACGAACGGCGCGGCCTGGCTGGTGCCGCCGAACGACTGGATCGGCGAACCCTGGCCGCTGAAGCCGGTGCAGTCGGTGTACTTGCTGGTGTCGGGCGAGCAGAGCGCCCAGTCCGACTCGCCCGGCGCGACCAGGTCGACCGTGCGGCCGGCCTGGGTGAAGCCGCCCGAGGAGAGCGCGGAGATGCGGTTGTTGCTCCAGGTCTTGTTGGAGAACTGGGCGGCCGCGTAGCCGGTCTGCTGGTAGTTCTGGTTGTCCGTGGAGGCGCCGACCGCGATCACGTTCGGGTCGGTGGCCGGGGTGCCGATGGTGCCGCTGATGCCCGCGTCGCCGGTGGAGACGGAGACGGTGACACCGGCCTTGACGGCCTGGTCGTTGAACAGCGAGATGGTGTCGTGCGCGCCGCTGTCCGGGGTGACGTTGCCGCCGAAGGACTCGTTCAGCACGTCGACCTTGGCGACCGAGACCGCGTAGTCGATGGACTGCAGGATCGACGAGTTCGACATGATCTCGCCGCCGGCCCGCAGGGCGACCAGCGAGGCGTCCGGGGCGAGGCCGCGGATGCGGATGTTGCAGCCGGCCGGCAGACCGCGCGAGGCGTTCACGAACTTCGAGACGTCGTAGACCTGGCGGCCCTGGGCGATGACCGCCGAGGCGTCGCCGAAGGCCTCCGCGCCACCGGTCGGCGCGTTCACGCCGTCGCCCGCGAAGTCCTGGTAGTCGACGACCGCGTGCGAGCCGTCGGCCCGGATGAAGTCCGGGTTGTTCGGGTCGAGGCCGTCCGCGATGTAGGCGACCTTGACGCCCTTGCCGGTGGCCAGGTCGGCCGCGCCGGGCTTGCCGTCGGCGCCGACGGCGTGCGTCGAGTAGAGGCCCTCCGGCTCCAGCAGCGGCTGGGACGGGTCGGACGGGCAGATCGTGTTGGTCGCGTTCTGCTCGGTGCCCTGGCCGTTGCTGCCCGAAACGGCCTGCGGGGCGGCGGCCTTGGCCGACTTGGCGCCGGCCTTGGTGTCCGCGGCGTCCTTCGCGGCCGCGGCCTTGCCGGCGGCCGGCGGCGTGACGGTGACCTGCTCGTCCGCGACGACCGAGGCGACGGCCGGGTCGGCCAGCAGCGCGGCACGCAGCGCGGGGCTCACCGTGGCCGAGAACGCGTTCCCGACCACGAAGCTCTTGATGTCGGTGCCGCCGTTGGCCTTGACCTTGTCCAGCAGCGGCGCCTGGGCGTTCGCGGCCTTCTGCTGACGGGCGCCGAGGTGGCCGCTGTCGGCCGGGGCGTCCGCTATCTGGTCCTTGAGAATCACGATCACCGGCACCGGGGTCCCGTCCGCGGACGCCACGGGGGCGTTCTGCGGGTCCGGGAGCGGAGCTGCGTTGGCACTGGACCCGAAGGTCAGGACCATGGACGCGGCGGTGACCGTGACGGCAGCCGCTAGCTGGGATTTCCGCCAGCCGATCAATGGACATCCTTTCGTCTGATGAGACGTCAGGTTGCGCGGCCCGGCGTACGCGGATCCAGGTCGGACGCGTGGTTGCTCCGGACCGCGCGTCCCGACAGCGGTCGCATTCCAGCGCATCCGACACGACCACGACAAGGGGGGAAATCCCCATTAGAAAGTAAAAAAGACCATCAGAAAGTAAAATTCACGGCAGAAATCGGGCCATGTCCGCCCCTTTTCGCTGACCAGACCCGGTCGGAACTGTCCGATCCCGGTCGGAAAAAATCGGTGGCGAACTCTGGACAGTGGCGGACCACCGCCACCTGGGACACACCGTCAGCACCGCCACACACCCTTCCCCCCGGACCCACTCTGAAACCGGACATGACAGAACGGGCGGGCGGTCACACCGCCGCGGGGGGGGGGGGGGGCCCCCCCCCCCCCCCCCCGCCCGCCCCCCCCCCCCCCCCCCCCACGGCGCGCGCGAGGTGTAAAAAAAGAAAACAGCCG
>NZ_JBHWIR010000171.1:0-15911 GCF_042731835.1 Kitasatospora sp. NPDC059817
GGGGCCGTGGGGGCGCTGATGGCCGTGCGCGGTTAGGCCCCGCCTTGCTAACCGGCCGGGCCCCGTTGCGCGGCCGTCCGGGTACGGCGAAGGCCGTTGGCTCCCCCATGGGGGAGCCAACGGCCTTCGCGTGGTGGTGCCGGTTGACCGTCAGCCAGTCAGCTGTGCGGTGTAGGTCCACCGCTGGTTGGCCCCGCCGTGGCAGTCCCAGATGTCGAGCTGGGTGCCGTTGGTGGTGGTCCAGCCGGGGAGTTCCAGGCAGCGGCCGGACTGCGGGTTGAAGAGGCTGCCGTCGTAGCGCCGCAGCCACTGCTGGCCGCCCTCGGCGGGGTTGCAGTCGCGCAGGACGACCTTGGCCCCGTTACCGGAGGCGTTGTCCTGAGTGCCGACGCACTTGCCGTTGATGGTCATGGTGTCGTCGGGAGTGAAGGTGAAGTGCTGGTTCGCTCCGTTCCAGCAGTCGTAGATGGCGATCGTCGCACCAGCTGAGCCGCCACCCCAGTCGTCGACGCACTTGCCGTAGGCGTAGGCGCTCTGGACGTGGATGCTGGCGTTGCCGGTGGCGAGGTTGTTGGCCTGCTGGTCGGTGACGGCATACGGATAGAGCCGCACGTCGCTGACCGCACCGTCGAGTCCGGCTGCGTCGGGGCGCTGGTGCGCGGTCTCGGCGCCGATGGTGAGCGGGCCGTCGGCCGTCCAGCCGTGCCAGTCGGCGTCGACCTTGGTCGTGCCGACAGCCTGCCCGTTGACGTAGAGGGTAATGGCCTGGGTGTCGGCGTTGTAGGTGCCGACGAGGTGGGTCCAGACGCCGACCTGGGGCGCTGCGGTGTCGTTCACCGTGTAGTACTTGGCCGGCGGGTAGCGGTCCTCACCGGCGAGGGTGAACGACCAGCGGCCGAAGGAGGAGGAGTACTGGAGGTAGAACGGGCTCCTCTGGTTCCCGGTCTGGGAGACGATGGTCCGGAAGCCGTTGGTGTTGTTGATCTTCGCCCAGGCCGCGATGCTGTAGCTGCGGGTGGTGTCGATGCCGGGGCTTTGCTTGGTCTTGTAGTAGCTGCTGCCGTTGAGGGCTGTGGCCGCGCCGGCGACGTTGTTGTGGTCGGCGGTGCGGGTGGGGGTGCCGCTGGGACTCAGCGGGTTGTTGATGCTGCTGTCGACGACTTTCTCGGTCCTGCCGTCCATGGCCCACCAGCTCGGGGCTGCGGCGGCACTGGCGGCGTTCTGGGGACCGGCGTCCCAGGTGAAGGTGGGATTGGTGGGGTCGCCGCTACGGTGTCCCCACCAGATCTGGATCTGTCCGTCGGCGTTGCGGCCCCAGAGGGTGGGGGCGCCGTTGCCGGTCAGGTCGCCGTCGGAACCCAGGACGGGCCACGTCGTGGCGGAGACGTTCCCGATCGGGACGGCGGCGGAGATCGCGGTCACTGTGGGCACGCTGATCGGGTTGCCGAAGTCGTCCCGGACGGGCTCGCCGTTGTGGGTCGGGGCGTAGGTGCCGGTGGTGAAGGTGTAGGCGTGCAGATCGCCGGTGGCGCGGTTGCGGGTCCACAGGCCGGGGTGTCCCTGGCCCGCCCAGTCACCCGGGGTGAGAAGGTCGATGTCCTTCCAGCCGGAGGCCGCCAGTTGCACGGGGGCGCCGAGCGTCTGGGCGCCGGTGGCCGGGTAGAACCACAGGCCGGCGTCGCTGCCGTTGCTCTCGACCGTCAGCAGGCCGGTCTGGTTCTTGAACTGCAGCTTGGTGTCGAGGTCGCTGTGCGCGGGGTCACCGAGCGAGGCGACCTGCAGAGTGGTGGACCAGTCGGCGGCGTACACTCCCGGCGCGCACTGCGGCGGCGGGCTGTCCGCGTCGCTGCAGTTGGGCTTGGTGAGCACGGCCTTGCTGTCGAAGCGGCCGGAGTAGCCGGTGTTTCCGGGGTTGCCGTAGAGGTAGATGTCCTTGTCGCCCGCCGGGTGGACGATGAGGTCGTCGACGTTCTTGCCGCCGGTCAGGGTACCGCGGTGGGTGAACTGGACGCCGTTGGTCCAGCTGCCGGTGGGGGAGTCGGCCGGCAGCGCCGCCAGAGCCGCGGTGGGACTCTTGGCGAGGGAGTTGCCGGGCACGTTGTACGCGCGGAGGTTGCCGGCCCCGTCGTAGGTGACGATGTCGGGAGCGCCGTCTCCGGTGATGTCGCCGAAGACCGGCGGCGGGCCGTCGGGGTTCCACGGCACGTAGAAGGCGTACTGGGAGACGGGGGAGACGTTACCTGCGTCGTCCTGGGCCTGGATGAACAGGACGTTGGTGCCCCAGCGGCCGGCCATGACCGGAATGCCGCCGGTGGGCATGGCGCCGCCGCACTGCCAGCCGGCGCCGGCAAGCTGCGGGTCCCAGCTCCAGCGAAGGCACTTCACCCCGGAGGCGACGCCGCCGTTGGGGGTGGGATCGGTGAGGGTGACGGGGACGTACCCGGTCTGCCAGGTGCGGATCTTGGTGGTCTGCCCGTTGCCGGAGGGCGGGAACTGGGTGGCCAGTGCGCCGTCGGAGAGCTGGTCGTAGACGCCGGGAACAGAGACCTGCGGAGGAGTCAGGTCGACACCGAAGCGGCAGGTGGGGGTGGAACCGGAGAGACCGACCAACTGGTCGCTGGCCATGATGCCGTAGCCGTAGAGGTGACCGTCCTTGATGACGTTCGGGTTGACGGTGAAGGCAGCGTTGCCACCATTGTTGACGAGGGGTGAGTAGCCGCTGTCGACATCGGGAACGCCGGAGACGGTGTAGTCCCAGATGTGGGACCAGGAGTAGAGCTGCCCCTGGACGGGGCTGCTGACAGTGGCGTTGAGGGTGACGGCGCCGTTGAGGTCCGAACCGGCACCGAGCCAGCCCCAGTTGTCGCCGTTGCAGCCCTGGGTCTGGCGGGCGGGGTCGACGGTGTGGGGGACCGGGTAGGTGTACGGATTTGTCGGGGTGTTGGGGGTGCGGTCGTAGGTGACGGTGAGCGTGGCGCCGTAGTCGAAGCGCTTGAACGCGTAGGCGTTGTTCTCGTCGGAGGCCTGGAGTCCGAAGGTCAGCCAGGGCTCGTTGACCCACTGCGCCACGGTCGGGCCGGCGTTCCAGAACGTCACCGGGACGTTGTCATGGCAGGCGCCGCGGCCGGAACCGGCGACCTGGGCGGTCTCGATCGGGCCGCCGACCGGCTGGGGCCGGTTGCTCCAGTTCGTGCCCGTGTTGATGGGGCGGTCGACGAGGTAGAGGTCGACGCCGTAGGTCTTGTTGCAGTCCCAGTCGGCGGAGATGTACTCGGCGAAGTCCAGCCGCGCGGAGTTGATCGCCGCGCCGTTCAGACCGCGGGTGTCGATCTGGAAGTAGGCCCGCTCGATGTCGGCCGGGTTGCAGCTGGGCGCGCTCGGGTAGCTGCCGCACTTGCCGACGCCCAGGTGGTCGCTGTCCGCCGGGCCGTTGACGTTGTAGTGCGTAGCGCCGGGGTGCGCGGACTGGACGAAGGTGGAGCCGTAACTGCCGTTGACCCAGGGGATCCAGGCCGGGTCGATGAAGTACGGCGCGGTGCCCGTGGCAAGGATGTCCTGGTCCGGGGTGACGTCGATGCCAGAGGACGTGGTGGCCACCGGCATCGTCGCGACCTTCGCGCCGGCGCCGGGGCTCTCCGGGGTGCTCACCGAGGGGACCACCTCGCGGCCGCCCGCGCCGGAGGAGGCGCTGGGGGCCGGTGACGGCGAGTGCGTCGTGTCGGCTGCGGGCATGGCCGCGGCCGCAGCGCGGAAGCTCGCGGCCTTGACACCCGGAGTGCTCGTCCGGGTGGCGTCGGCGGAGGCCGTCGGCGCGCCGGCGGCGGGGGTACTGTCCCACATCCGGGGCGCGGGTGCGTGCCAGCGGGGACCGTCGGCGGCGGAGGCCGTCAGGTCGTGGTTCTCGTCGGACGTGATGGTGACCCCGTCCGTGACGGTGCCGAAGTGGAGGTTCTTCAGCGCCGGGTCCGCCGCTGCCTTGGCGGTCTTGACGATCAGTACCGTGCTGACGCTGCCGGCCTTTCCGACCGTGACCTTCAGATCGGTGTCGGCTCCGAGGACCGCCGGGTAGAGCAGGCTGTCGCCCTGGACCTGGGGTGCGGGCAGCGGGAACGGTGCGGTCAGCGCCAGCCTCTTCCCGTCCGTGCTGGTCATGGTGGCCAGCGGCCCGTCACCGCCGCCGGACAGGACCACACCGGACGGGGTGGCCTTGGGGGCGAAGCCGCCGCCCGGTCGCGCGGTCAGGGTGGCGTCCAGCGGGCGCCATTGGCCGTCGGCCTTCATCCGCTGCTGCTGCGGGTGGCGCGACTCCTGCAGCCGGCCGTCCGGGGTGGCGTAGGTCTCGGTGAACTCGGTGGTCAGATGGTCGATCAGGACGCTCTTGCCGGTCGCCTTGGCCTGGGCGAACGCGGTGTCATCCGCCGGCCGGTCCTTCGGGCGGTCCTTGGCGTGTGCGGCATCCGCGGCCGCCATGAGCTCGGTCAGGGTCTTGCTGTCGGTCCCGCTCGGCGTGGTGCCGGCGAAGGCGGGCATCGCGGAGGACAGGGCGAGGACGAATCCGGTTGCGGCGGCGGCGAAGCGCAGCCGAGACACAGCTCGCCCCCGGGTTCTCGAGTGTTCTCTCGGTGGGCGTTCGGGCATGACGGGGCCTCCCCCGGAAGTGATGGTTGGTGCGGACACCGCCGGGATCGGGCAATGCGCACAGGACATGCGGAATTTCGCCCAGGAAGTGAAGGTTCGTCAAATCATTAACCGGGTGATATGTCCCTTTAGTGAGACCAGCTGACGGTTTGTCGGTCAACGTGATGTATGCCACTTACAAAAAATTGATCTTGGACTCGACGGTGATGTGAACGAGTTCGTAGTGTCGCCGACGTTAATTTCGGCTGTTCCATGCCCAGAGGCATGGTCAATTCCCGTAGGGGGCAGTGGTGGCGTCCACCCGTCGTGCTCGATCAACCAGGGGAAGAACCGCCCAACGGGCGAGAAAACCCAGAACAGCACTGCTCAGCGCACTGGCTATGATGGCGGGACTCGTCGTGCCGGCGGCTGGGGTTCCCGCATTCGCCGTCGGTTCGGACGAGAACAGGATCTGGTCCCCGACGACCACTCAACTTCCGTCCACGCCATCCGTTCCCGGGCAGGACGGGAAGCCCCGATCTCAGGTTCCGGTACGAATTGCGACTCCTGACTGGGTGCCGCCAAAATCCCCGGCGGTCCCCCCTCATGGTGCGTCCACTGTCGAGCTGGCGGCTGCACCGTCGGCCGGCAGTCGGGCGGCCCGGCTGGACGAGGCCGGCCAGACCGTGATCGAGCCCTCCGCCGGCGCCTCCACCAAGGCAGGCGCCCTCCCGGTGTGGCTGGCGCCCGTGGCCGCCGACGGCCGGGCGGCTACACAGAAGGACGCGCCCGTCGAGCCCGGCGCCAAGTCCTCGGTGCACGTCGAGGTCACCGACGCGAAGACCGCCGCGTCCGCGGGATCGCGCACCAACTTGGTGGCGCTCACGCCGACCGACCCGTCGAACGCGTCCAAGCTGCGGGTCAGCCTGGACGCCTCCGCCTTCGGAGCCGGGCTCGGCGGCGACTGGTCCCAGCGCGCCCGCCTCTACACCCTGCCGGCCTGCTCCCTGACCACCCCCCAGGCTGAGGGCTGCCTGGAGCGCAAGCCCGTCGAGTCGCACTACGACGCCCAGACCGGGAAGCTGGTCGCCGACGTCGATCTGCCAGCCGCCGTTGCCGGCCCGGCCTCCACGGCCGCGGCCGCCCCGAAGGCAGGCGTGACGCAGGCCGCGTTCCGCACCGGGCTCACCGCCGGCGCGGCCGCACCGACCGTGCTCGCCGCCGACGCGCCCGCCACCGGCGGGGCCGGCACCTACAGCGCCACCAACCTGGCACCCAGCCAGTCCTGGACGGCCGGCGAGGCCTCGGGCGCGTTCAGCTACAGCTATCCCGTGCAGGCGCCCCCGAGCATCGGTGGCGGCGCGCCGAATGTCGCCCTGGGATACAGCTCGACCGCGGTGGACGGCAAGACCTCCTCGACGAACTCCCAGGCCTCCTGGATCGGCGACGGCTGGGACTACAGCCCGGGCTTCGTCGAGCGCTCCTTCCGCCCGTGCGCGAAGGACGGCATCACCGGTTCCGGCGACCAGTGCTGGGGCGAGGCCAACCTCACCCTGTCCCTGGCCGGCCACTCCGGCGAACTGGTGCCCGACGACGCCTCGTGCCCGAAGACGGCCGGCCCGGACGAGTGGTCCAGGTGCACCTGGCGGCTCAAGACCGATGACGGCAGCAGGATCGAGTTCCTGACCGGCGCCACCAACGGCACCTGGAACGGCTCGTACATCAAGCTGACCGACGCCGCCGGTGCCGCCTACTACTTCGGCTTGAACCACCTTCCCTCCGCCACCGGCAAGCCCACCACGATCGGCCCGGACACCAACTCCGCCTGGACCGTTCCGGTGTACTCGCCCAACAGCGGCGACCCCTGCTACGACGCGGGCAAGGGCAAGGACTCCTGGTGCCAGACCGCCTGGCGCTGGAACCTCGACTCGGAGGTGGACGTCTACGGCAATCTGACCACCTACAGCTACACGCCCGAGACCAACTACTACGCGCGCGGCGGCGGCCAGAACCGGGGCAAGGGCACCAACACCGCCTACACCCGCGGTGGCGTCGTGGCCTCGATTGGCTACGGGCAGCTGCTGTCCGACCAGCTGAACGCCAACGGTGGCTACCAGCCCGCCGCCCGGATCGACTTCGACTCCGGCGAGCGCTGCGTCACCGGCGCCGCGGCCTGCGACCCGGCCCAGCGCACCGCCGCCAACGCGGCGAACTGGCCCGACGTCCCGCTGGACAAGCAGTGCGCGCAGAACGACGTGTGCGCCAACTACGGGCCCAGCTACTTCACCACGAAGTGGCTGAACACCATCACCACCCGGATCCGCTCCGGCAACGGCTACCGCGACGTCGACTCCTACGCGCTCAACCACGTCCTGAAGCTGGTCCAGAACAGCACCGAGAACACCGCGGTCCCGTGGCTGGCCTCCGTCCAGCGCACCGCCAAGGACGAGTTCAACGGCCAGAAGCCGTTCACCCTCCCGGCCGTCACCTTCGCCGACGTCCTGCTACCCAACCGGGTGGACGGCGCGGGCCCCTCCCGCCCCGCCTACAACCGGCCGCGCATCGCCTCGGTGACCACCGAGACCGGCGGCGCCATCAACGTCGACTACTACCAGGCGTCCTGCTCCCGCACCGCCGGGGTGATGCCGACGTCGGCGGACGACAACAAGCTCGGCTGCTTCAACGTCAAGTGGTACCAGCCCAACTCCACCGCCGACAGCAACCCGGTGGACGACTGGTTCCTGCGCTACCCGGTCAAGACGATCACCGTCGACCCGCGCTCCGACCTCGTCAAGGGCGCGCTCCCGCAGACCACCACGTACACCTACGGCGACGCCGCCTGGCACCGCAACGACGGCCGGTTCGTCGAGGCGAAGGACCGCACCTGGGACGACTTCCGGGGCTTCGCCACGGTGACGACCGTGATCGGAACCGGCAAGGACGGCGTCCAGGGCCAGAAGTCGACCACCTACCACCAGGGCATGGACGGTGACCTCACCGCCTCCGGCGCCAAGCGCTCCCGGACGGTCGCCGGCCCGATGAGTGGACCGGTCACCGACAGCGACTGGCTCTCCGGCCAGGTCCTGGAATCGGACACCTACGCCCAGGCGGGTGCGACCGAACCGGTCGCCTTCAGCGTCAGCACCAGCTCCGGACCGGCCACCACCGCGACCCACGTGCGCGGTGACGGCCTGCCCGACCTCGTCGCCCGCTACACCTCCACCAGCAACGTCGTCACCGCCAAGGCCCGCAAGACCGACGGCACCTGGCGCACCACCACCGACACCACCACCACCGACCCGGCGCACGCCAACCGGCCCGTCACCGTGCTCAACCAGGCCGAGGGCACCCCGGACGTCTGCGCCCGTACCACGTACGCCACGGGCACCGACCCGATCATGACCGCGCTCGTCTCCGAGGCCATCTCGGTCTCCGGCCCGAACGCCTGCACCGCCACCCCCACGGCCGCCAACACCCTCACGGGTTCGCGGACCGTCTTCGACGGCGCCGCCTTCGGCACCGCCGGCGCCAAGGGCGAAGCGAGCAGCATCCAGGTCCTGGAGAAGTTCGACGACTCCGGCAAGGCGCAGTGGACCACCACCGGCCTCAGCACCTACGACGCCTACGGGCGCCCGGTCACCGTGACCGATCCCACCACCACCGACTCCGCCCACCCGGGCGGCGCGGCCACCACCACGGTCTACAAGTCCGCCAACCCCGGTGAGCTGCCCAACGGGACGACGATCACCTCGCCGGCCCCCGTCGGGGCTCCCGACGCGGCCACCGGCCGGATCTCCACCGCGACCCTCAACCCCGCCCGGGCCCTGCCGATCACCGGCACCGACGCCAACGGGCGCACCGTCACCCAGGCCTACGACGCCCTGGGCCGCCTCACCGCCGTCTGGCTCGCGGGCCGGACGACCAGCGACAAGGCGAACTACACCTACAGCTACGCGGTCGGCAACGGTGCTCCCAGCAGCGTCACCACCGGCCGCCTGCGCGCCAACAGCAGCTACGCCCAGTCCGTCCAGATCATGGACGGGCTCGCCCGCGTGGTACAGACCCAGGCCGACCCGGCGATCTCCGCCTACCACGGCCGGATGATCACCGACACCTACTACGACTCCCAGGGCCGCGCCAACCGCGTCAACAACACCTACTACAACGACCAGGCCGGCCCCGCGACCACGCGGTTCGAGCCCGAGGACGCCAAGGTCCCGAACCAGACCTACAGCGTCTTCGACGGCCAGGGTCGCGCCACCAGCGTCCAGTTCCGCGCCTACGGTGTCGCGCAGAACGCCACCACCACCTCCTACCCGGGCGCGGACCGCACCGACGTCACCCCGCCCGCCGGCGCCACCCCGACCACCACGGTCAACGACGCCCGCGGCCGCACGACCCAGCTGTGGCAGTACCGGACGCCCGTCGCCACCGGCAACAGCGCCGACGCGGACGTCACCAGCTACGCCTTCAACCCGGGGGGCCAGGAAACCTCCCGCACCGACGCCGCCGGCAACACCTGGTCCTACACCTACGACCAACGCGGCCGCCAGACCGGCGCCAGCGACCCGGACGCGGGCAACAGCTCCACCACGTACGACGCCGCGGGGCGCGTGGCCTCCAGCACCAACGCCGGCGGTCAGACCATCGCCACTGCCTACGACCTGCTCGGTCGCAGGACCGGCACGTACCAGGGCACGGTCAGCCCGGAGAACCAGCTGACCGGCTACGCGTACGACACCGTCGCGAAGGGGCAGCAGGACAGCTCCACGCGTTACGTCGGCGGGGCGAAGGGTGCCGCGTACACCAACGCGGTCGTGTCCATGGACATCGGGTACCGGCCGACCAAGACCACCCTGACCATCCCCGGCAGCGAGGTCGGACAGACCAACCCGGTCACCTACACCACCAGCGCCAAGTACGACCCGATCACCGGGGCCAGGACCGAGGAGACCCGCCCGACCGTCGGCGACGTCTACTCCGAGACCATCGTGTACACCTACGAGGTCTACGGTCTGCTCTCGAAGTTCGGGGCGTACGGCGGCAAGATGTACGACCTCCAGTCGGACTACGACGCCTACGGCCGCAACATCCGCTCCACGATGAACCCGTGGGGCACCCAGGTCGTCACCACCGCCACCTACGACGAGCCGACCGGCCGCACCCTCAACCAGTACGTCGACAAGCAGACCTCGACCACCGGCACCGTCCAGAACACCACCTACGCCTACAACCAGGCCGGTCGTATCACCGCGGTCCGGGCCATCCCCGACAACACGCCGAGCGCCACCGACCTGCAGTGCTTCACCTACGACCACCTCGGTCGGCTGAGCACCGCGTGGACCGACACCGGACGCCTCGACCAGGCGCCCGACCCGGCGGTGGGAGGCCAGGGGGCCTGCACCAACTCCACGCCCACCAGCGGCGCCCAGGCGCCCACCCGCACCACCGTCGGCGGCTACGCGCCCTACTGGCAGAGCTACCAGTACGACCTGACGGGCAACCGCACCCAGTTCGTCGCGCACGACGCGGGCGGCGACACCGCCAAGGACACCACGGTCACCCAGGCCTTCCCGTCCACCGGCACCCGCAACGCCCCGACCAGCGCGCCCAACAGCGGTGGCGGTACCGGCGGGCCGCACGCCCTGCTGAGCTCCACCAGCAGGACGGGCGACAACGCGCCCACCACCAGCACCACCCAGTACGACGCGGCCGGGCGCACCACCGCCATCACCGACACCAACGGCACCGCCACCCTCACCTGGAACGGTGAGGACCGGCTGGAGTCGCTGGCCAGGACCGACGGCGGCACCACCACCTACCTGTACGACGCCGAGGGCAACCAGCTCATCCGCCGCAACCCCGGCAAGACCACCATCAACATGGGGGCCGACGAGCTCACCGTCGACACCAGCACCACCACCAAGCAGCTCGCCGGCGCCCGCTACTACGACATACCCGGCGGCACCACCCTGGTCCGTCAGGGCGGCGGCAGGCTGACCTACCAGATCGCCGACCACCACGGCACCGGCGTCCTGGGCATCGACTCCGCCACCCTGACCGAGACCCGACGGCCCAACGACCCCTTTGGCAACCCGCGTGGTACCCAGCCGAGTACCTGGGCCGGGGACAAGGGTTTCGTCGGCGGGACCAAGGACGACGTCACCGGACTCACCAACCTCGGCGCGCGGCAGTACCAACCGACCACCGGGCGGTTCCTGAGCCTCGATCCCATCCTCGACCGGGCCGACCCCCAGCAGTGGAACGGCTACGCATACAGCGGCAACGACCCCGTCAACCTCTCCGACCCCAGTGGAAAGATCGCATTCAGCGGTGTCTTCGGCGGATTCGGCGGGTTTCATGACCCGCCGCCGTTCAACCGTCCCGGATCTCCGGTCGCCGCCGCCATCGCAACTATGGGCTCTTGGTCCGAACCGGATGATGGGGCCGCCGTTGCTGCTGTTCAGAAGGCCCAAGAGAGCAAGAAGAGGGCTGAAGACGCCAAGCAAAAGGTGCTGAACGTCGGCAAGAAGCTGGCCAAGATTGCCGCCGACGAAATCGGCATCACGGACGCCTTCGACTGTGTCACCAAGGGCGACCTCGGCGCCTGCGGCGAGACCGTGCTCAACGTCGCCACCAGCCTCATCGGCGGTGGTCCGCTCGCCAAGCTCGCCAAGAAGTACGCGTTCCACTGGGGCAAGGCCTACGAGCTCGCCAAGACCATCAAGCGCCTCGCGAACGAGCTCTACGACGGCTTCAAGGCCTGGCGTACGGAGTCCAAGGCGGCCCGCGAGGCCGAGCAGATCGCCGGCAGCTGCATGATCGGTGGGAAGAACAGCTTCAAACCCGATACGCCCGTCCTACTCGCCGACGGCAGCAGCAAACCCATCAAGGACGTGAAACAGGGCGACGAAGTCCTGTCGACCGACCCACAGACCGATAGCACCAAGCCCGAGGCCGTCGCCGCCACCATCGTCACCCCCGACGACCGGCAGTTCACCGACCTCACCCTCGCTGCCGACGCGAAGCTGGCCGCCACCCTCACCTCGACCCAGCACCACCCCTTCTGGGACGAGACCACCCAGCGCTGGACCGATGCCTCCGACCTCCACGTCGGCGAGCGGGTCCGCGCGGCCGACGGCACCTTCCTCACCGTCCAGTCCATCCGCAACTACGAGACCGACCCGCAGGAAGCCCGCAACCTCAGCGTCGCCGAACTCCACACGTACTATGTGCTGGCGGGGACCACGCCAGTGCTCGTTCACAATGCAACTCCAGGTCAGAAATGTGACCTCACTCTAGGTGCTGGTCCCCATGCTAAGGAGGGAGTGGCGCTGGTCGATGGCGATATCGATGCCCCAGGGGTTCGGGATTTGATTGATGAGGCGGGAAATGCTCATGGCTGCCACACCTGCACCGCTACAACATCTGGGACTCCCTCTGGTAGTTGGATTCCAGATCACCAGCCGCCAACGACGGCAGTCTCTCCCGGCACGCCGCAAACTGCATATCCGCACTGCATAAAGTGTGCCCGGATACAAGGGGGAGTGGTGTCAACCCTAGTGCGAGAAGTTTCGAAGGGATTCTGATGAGTGATTCGGTGCTGTCATTTCGGGTGAGGGTGGATCACGGATGCCTTCTAGTACGTGATATGCAGGGGGACGATGACGTCTCTGACTGGGATCCAGGCTCCTCGAACTGGTATAAGTCGGGCAGCTCGGTTATCTTCGGCGTGCTGCCTGCCTCGGAGGGTAGGATTGAATGCGAGGTGTGGAAGAGTCGCCCTCATCATCTCCTGCCGATCCGCCTATTCGCTGAGAAAATTGAATCGCCGTCCGGGTGGTTGGTGATTCACGATCCCAACGAGCATGTGCGGATGGCGTTCCGCGGTTCTCTCGGCTCGACCAGGGTCTCTGCACTGGTTGATAACCGCGATTTTGCATCAAAGGTGCAGATTGTCATCGGAGATGATATCGAGTAGAAGAGTCTGACCAATGAAGAGATCCTTGAGGTGCGTCAGCGGCCGCTAAGGCGGCTCGGCGGGCGATTCTAAAGGAAGATTTCGAATACCTTGTGAGGCCCTCCGGATTCTTGGTTCCGGAGGGCCTCACGGTTCCTCTGCGACGTCTGACGGCAGTAGTTGACGGCAACGTCAGCGGACGGATGCTGCACAAAGCGGCGGGTCGTCACCGTCGTCGGGCTGGCCAGCGGTGTCGGCGGGGTAGCGAAGGGCGCGGCCGAGGAGGTCGATGGCTTGCCGCTGAAGGCGGAGGCGGACGTGGGCGTAGACCGTGGCGGTGACGCCGATGTGGCGTGTCCAAGGAGTTCCTTGATGACGACGAGTTCGACGCCCTGTTCCAAGAGGAGGGTCGCGGCCGAGTGCCGGAGGTCGTGGAATCGGATCGCCCGCAGGTGGGTGTAGTGAAGGAGAGCCTTGAAGTGGCGGGTGAGGGTGGCGGGTTCGATCGGGTGGCCGTCGGGCCGGGTGAAGACGTGGCCGCTGTCCATCCAGCCGCTGCCGGCCTTCACCCGCTCCTGAGCCTGCTGCTCACGATGGGTCCGAAGAGAGCGCAGGCAGGGCGATGCGGCGCTCCGAGCCGATGGTCTTTGTCGGGAGCGTGGTCAGGCCGCCGGTGCGGGTGCGCTGGAGGGTCCGGCGGATGTTGGCGGTGCCGCCTGCGAGGTCGAGGTCTTCCCAGCGCAGGCCGAGGAGTTCGCCCTTGTGGAGTCCGGTGTGGAGGGCGAGTTCGAACAGTGCGTGCAGCCGGTGTCCGCGCGTGGTCGAGAGGAACTGGCGGCTTCGTCGGCGGTGAGTGGTTCAAAGCGCCGGGGTCGGGGTGTGCCGGTGCGGACGTTGCGGGCGACGTTGCGGGGGATCCCTGCCTCGCGCACCGCGTGCTCCAGTGCCGACTTCAGTACGGAGTGGATGTAGGCGAGCGTCAGCGGGGAGAGTCGCATGCGGCAGCACCTCCCGACTGCGCAGCAGCGGGGGCAGCGGTCGGCCACCGCGTCGGGCTTGCGGCCGGCGTCGATGCCGCGCGCGCAGCATTGGCAGACGGTGCGGAGTTCGTTCAGCCAAGTGCGGATGTCCTTGGCGGCGAGTTTGGTGAGCTTCTTCTTGCCCAGGCCGGGGATGAGGTACCGGTTGGCGCAGGCGGTGTAGCGGGTGTGGGTGTTCTCCCGGAGATGGTGGACGGCGACGTTCTCCAGCCAGTAGGCGAGGAACACTACGACGCTGCCCTGCGCAGTCGGGGCGGGGACGCCGAGGTTGCTGGTGGCGATGCTGGTGCTGTAGCCCGAGCCGTGGTAAGTGCAGTGGCCGCCGACGAGTAGCAGCGGGACTTGGTGGAGAAGTGGCCTCGGAAGCCGAGCATGTGCGCCCACTTCCAGAGCTTGAGGTCGGCGAACTCCGGGCGTTGGCCCAGGTCCCAGCAGGTGCGGATCATCTGCCGCACGTGGCGTTCGACGGCCGGCCGGGGCAACTGGCGGGACTGGCCGGTAGCCGCGCGGGTCCGGCATTCCACGGGCACGCCGGTCTGTGTGGACTGGGCCATTCCGCGTCCCTGGCAGGGGCGGCAGAACGGCGCATGATCCAGGGTGCCGGAGGCGTCGGCGAACTTGGTGGCGTACTTCGCCACGTACGGCGACGGCCTGATCGGTGAGTTCGGCGTCGGTGTCGAAGGTGGTGATCTCGCGGACGTCGATCTGTTCGCCCCAGGTGAGTTCGCGTTCCCCGACCGAGTTGGACACGACGGTGACGCAGACGCGGGCGGTGGTGGCCCGGATGGCGTCGCCGAGCAGGGGTACGGTGGCGCAGGTCGGCGGGGACAGCGTGGAAGTGGACCGGGCAGCGCTTCTGGCCCTCGGCGACCTTGGCGAACGAGAACCGCAGCACTGCGCGGGCAGCCCTCTGCGTGAGGCCGAGGCCGTCGCCGCCACCATCGTCACCCCCGACGACCGGCAGTTCACCGACCTCACCCTGGCCGCTGACGCGGAGCCGGCCACCGCCCTGACCTCCACTCAGCACCACCCCTTCTGGGACGAGACCACCCGGCGCTGGACCGGCGCCTCCGACCTCCAGGTCGGTGACCAGGTCCGCGCGGCCGACGGTACGTTCCTCACCGTCCAGGCCGTCCGCAACTACGAGACCGATCCGCAGGAAGCCCGCAACCTCAGCCTCGCCGATCTCCACACGTACTATGTGCTGGCAGGCACCACACCGATCTTGGTTCATAATGCCCGACCGCCGCGGCAGAGGCCCGATTTCAACGCGATCGATGATGATGGAAACGCCTACCCGCATTCGAAATTCATGAGGGCAGGCGACACTGGTGAGATCAAGAAGTATGCCGAATGGGGCCCCAACGTTAACCCGCGGGATAGCAGGTCGTTTGACTTGATCAAGCGATTCGATAGGTTTGGGCCAGGGCACACAAACGCGGACGGGACAGTGGTCCCCACTCCGCACATCAATGAGGCCGATGGCTCGGCCCGCCCGTTGGAGGACTGGGAGAAGCCGATGGGATGTCCGTGATCGTATGAATGCTCTGGAATTCCTTCAGTCCTGGTACGAGTCCCAGTGCAACGAAGACTGGGAGCATGAGTTCGGCGTTCGGATTGAAACGCTCGATAATCCTGGCTGGACGATCGAGATTGACCTGATCGATACTGAAATTGAAGGGCGTCAACTGAGGAAGACCAAGCAGGAGGCTCCGGGCGGCCGATGGATCTGGTCCTGCTCCGATGGCGAAAAATTCGAGGCATCATGTGATCCCTTCTCGCTGGAGAGCGCGATTCTCCGGTTCAAGGAATTTGTTGAGGATCGCACCGAGGGAACGTAGCTAGTCCCGCGGACGGCCAGCAAACGCAGGTTGTCCGTCGACACCGCCCCGGACGTGCGCGGTCCCACCACCCAAACGGGTGGTGGGACCCGCCCCCCCCCCCGCCGCGGCCCCCCCACCCCCCCCCAGGCGGGCGGGGCCCCCCGCGCCAATTTGCCAAGTCGGATGGTGGGGGCTGGGACGGGCGCGGAGGGGAATCACCGCGATGTCGTGAAATGCACGGAGCGGTGTCGCGTTTGACTACTACGGATAGCTGCCCGCGCGCATCAGGCGGCGCTCCTTCGCTGCACCCATTCTGATTCAGGCTCGATCCGTGGTCGCCGAACAACCCGTAGCAGGGTGTTCGGATCGATTCGGAAGATCGAAGGCGCCCCCCTCCCGGGGCGGGCCGGTGGGCGGGGCGCCGGGGGGGGGGTTGTGAGTGTATAGATAGGCGGGGGTGGGGGGTTGTTT
>NZ_JBHWIR010000172.1:0-1571 GCF_042731835.1 Kitasatospora sp. NPDC059817
CCCCGTTGACCCCCGCCCCCCCCACCCCCCGCCGCCGCCCCGCCGCGGCGGGGCGGCGGCCCCCGTCGGGTCGACATCAGGAACGCGGCCAAGGGGCGGGTGTGCGCAGTGCGGGACGGCCCGGCGTACCCGGAGACGCCGGAAGGTCACCTGTTCGAGTGAAGGTCGAGATCGGGGTCCCGAGTTCTGATCGGTCGTCACCGATGATGCGTTCGAGAGCTTGCGGCGAGGGCCGGGCAAGAGCGGCCCGTCGGGAGGCAACGCCGCCGCGTCCTGGTGGCAGCCTCCGCGGCCGCGCGCCCGGCGCGGTCGCATTCCCGCATGACAGCACACCCGATGAGGAGATGAAGTGCAGGAGAAGCGGCTCAAGTCCTGGGGCAACAACCGCGCAGGTCAGCTCGGCGATGGCACCTGGACGGACATCCGTACGACGGCCACCACCGTGCTGGGGCTGACGAGCGCCGAGGTGGTGAAGATCGCCGCCGGGGGAAGCGGCCCCGCCACAGGTTTCGGGCTGGCCCTGCTGACCGACCGCACGGTGCAGACGTGGGGCGCCAACGGGTCCGGGCAGCTCGGCGACGGTTCGGTGTTCAGCCACAACGCGCCCGGCCAGGTCGTCAACCTTTCCGATGCCACCGACGTCGCCGCGGGCGGAGTGCACAGCCTGGCCCTGCTCGCCGACCAGACCGTGGTCGCCTGGGGGCGCAACAATCACGGCCAGCTCGGCAACGGCACCAACGCCGACAGCAGCGTCCCGGTCCGGGTCGAGGGACTCGACAAGGTGATCGCGATCGCCGCCGGACTCAACCACAGCCTGGCGCTGCGCGCGGACGGCACCGTGTGGGCCTGGGGCCACAACATCAACGGCCAGCTCGGGGACGGAACTTCGGCGAGCCGCAACGTGCCGTCCTTGGTGAACAACCTGACCGGTGTGGCCCGGATCGCCGCCGGCGCCGACCACAACCTGGCCCTGGTCGGCCCGCCGAGCAGCTCCACCAAGCCCACCAGTGGCACCGCGGTGAAGGCGTGGGGCTACAACGCCACCGGCCAGCTCGGCGACAACACCACCATCAGCCGCTTCACCCCGGTCGACACCCAGGGCAGCTGGCTCGGCGGGGTCTCCGGGATCGCGGCCGGAGCCCACCACAGCCTGGCCGTCACCGACAGCGGCAACCAGCTCAAGGCCTGGGGCCGGAACACCTCCGGCCAGATCGGCGACGGCACCACCGACTACCGGAGCACCCCCGTCCCGGTCCCCGGCCTCACCGGCATCCAGCTGATCGCCGGCGGCCGCGAACACACCATCGTCCTGCTCGGCGACAACACCGTCCGCGCCTGGGGCAACAACGGCTCCGGCCAACTCGGCAACGGCACCACCACGGACAGCAGCACCCCCGTCACCTCGCTCACCGCGCTGACCGGTGTCGACAAGATCGCCGCACCCCTCGGCGGCGACTTCAGCCTGGCCAACTGAACCCGGCGCGGGGGGGGCGGGCGCCGGCGCCCGGCCGCGCGCCGTGCCCCAACACGGCGGCGAACAGTGTCTAGCGGATGCGGGAGTTGAGAATAAA
>NZ_JBHWIR010000172.1:1581-15855 GCF_042731835.1 Kitasatospora sp. NPDC059817
TCGCCTACTCGCGCCCCTCGTAACCCGCGGCCCCTGCTCGGGCCCCCGGGCGCGCCCCCCCACGGCAACACGATCCGGCTGACACACGTGTGGGCCTGAGGTCCGCGCCGCCTCCGTGGACGACGCACATCCTGTTCGTCAACGCGCTGCTGATCAATTGTCAATCCAGTCCTGGTGTCCTGACCGCGTTCCGCAGTCTCATCCGCACGCGGTCCATTGACAACAGGAGATTCCCGTGTCCCACCCGTCCACCCCCACTCCCACCCCCACCCTCCGCCCGAGCACCGGCACCCGCCGCCGCACCCGGCTGGCAGGCCTGGCGCTCGCCGTCTCCGCGATATCCGCGAGCAGCATCACGCTGCTCGCCGCGCCGGCGAACGCCGCCGTGGTCGAGCAGATGATCACGATCCAGGACCACCAGAACCACAACTCGCTGGCCAGCTCCGACGGCGAGGGCTCCCGGATCGTCGCCCGCAACTACCAGAACGCCTCCACTTCGTTCTGGATCTCCAACAAGCCCGGCGACCGGGTCGACTTCGCCCGCAACGTCAACGGCACCGAGCGCGTGCTGGAGATGGACACCAACGACGGCCGGTCCACCCAGTTCATCCACTGGTGGGCGGGCGACAACCAGCAGTGGACCCTGGAGCCCGCCGCCGGCGGCGGCACCTACCTCCACAACGCCCGCGACAACCGCTGTCTGACCTACCACGGCCTCGACCGGGAGGTCACCGTCGAGAACTGCGACGGCAGCATGGCCCAGCGGTTCGACCTGATCGGGTCGGGCACCGGTCCGGGTCCGGGCCCGGGCACCTCCGTCGAGCAGCGCTTCCTGGACCGGCTCAACACCGTGCGCGCCCAGAACGGCAGGCCGGCGGTGCGCCTCAACCAGACGCTCTCCCAGGCCGCCAAGTGCAACGCCGACCAGATGGACCAGCGCCGCGTCTCCGGCCACTTCTGCGACTCGGGCAGCATCGCGCGGGGCCTCGGCTACACCGGGAGGGGATTCGGCGAGATCGCCTTCTACGGCCCCACCGACATCGACGCCGCCGTCGACGGCTGGATCAAGTCGCCCGGCCACCTGGGGATCATGCTCGGCGACTACAACGAGGTCGGCCTGGCCCGCACCGGCAACGCCTCCTGGAACGCGGACTTCAGCACCCGCTGACCCCCGCCGCGACCGCTCCGCCGGGGCCGCTCCACCCGCGACCGCCCGCGCCCGCGCCGCCGGGCCCGCACCCCCCGCCCCCGCCCCCCCCGGGGCCGCGGCCCCGGCCAGAACCTCCGCCAGGGATGGCACTTCCGGGAGGCCGGCCAGCGCACCGAGGTGCTCCCGGGGAACACCCACGTGCTGTCCGGGATCGGTGCGGGATTCCAGTGGGGGAACCCGCTGTCTCCGGCATGCCTGACCGGGCCACAGGGCGGTGATGGACCGCCCGAGCCGGGGGCAGGCGGAGGCCGGTGCGGGTCAGTCGAGTTCGTTCTTGTGGACGACGCCGTCCTTGACGATCAGCTTCAGATTGCGTTCGGGGTCTGCGAGGACGGAGAGGTCGGTGGTCGGGTCGCCGTCGACGACCAGGAGGTCGGCCCATGCTCCCGGCGCGATGACGCCGAGCGGCGCGGCGCGGTAGGGGTCTCGGCGGCCGGACAGGCGGAAGAGTTCGGCGTTGCCGGAGGTGGCCGTCCGCAGGGCCTCGACCGGGCTGAGGTAGCTGCCGAGCCGGACGAGCATCTCGTTCTGCCGGTGGGCCTTCCCGGGGTCGAGCACCAGGTCGGTGCCGAAGGCCAGCCGAACACCGTGCTTCACCGCCCAGCCGATGGTGCGGGTGACGCCTTCACAGACCTCGCGGTTCTTGCGGTCGCTGTCCGGGGACGCGTAGTGGTGGTCGTCGACCGCGAACGGCTGGGTGCTCAGCCACACGCTCTGTTCCGCGAGGTGGCGGATGGTGTCCTCGTCGACGAGGTGCCCGTGCTCGATGCAGCGCACCCCGGCCCGCACCGCGCGGCGGACGCCTTCGGAGGTGTAGACGTGCACGGTCACGTAGGTGCCCCAGTCGGAGGCCGCGGCGACGGCGGCCTCCAACTCGGCCGTGGTGAACTGCAGGACGTCCAGCGGGTCGAACTCCGAGATGACGCCGCCGCCGGCCATCAGCTTGATCTGGGTGGCTCCCTTCTTCAGCTGCTCGCGCACCGCGGCGAGCACCCGTTCCGGCCCGTCGGCCACCCGGGTGAACCCGATCTGTTCGGTCCGGGCCGGTGGCCCGCCCAGGGCGGTCGGGGCGTCGTGGACCGTCCCGAAGTCGCCGTGGCCGGCGGTTTGGGAGACGGCCGCCTGGCTCGGGTAGATCCGCGGGCCCGGGAACAGCCCGCGGTCCAGCACCCGCCGGAGCGGCTCGGTGTCTCCGGCCATGTCCCGCACGGTGGTGAAGCCGCGCATCAGCATGTCGCGGGCCGCGGCCAGGGCCTGGTAGTGGAGGGTGCCGGTCGGTGCGAGCTGGAGCTCCGCCATGGTGCCGCCGATCGCGAACAGGTGGACGTGCGCGTCGGTGAGGCCGGGGAGGAGGGTGCGGCCTCCGCCGTCGATCACCGTCGCGCCTCCGGGTAGGCCGGGCGGGAGGGTGCGGCCCAGCACCACCTCTGCGATCCTGTCCCGTTGGACCCGGACGTGCCCCGGCACCGCTTCCCCTCCGATCCCGTCGAAGACGCGCACGTTCGTCACCAGCAGCCCGGTACCCGGGTCGTCGACACCCATGCCGTCATCTTCGGCTGGTCACGGGACCGGGACCAGCGGGACGGGCCGATCCGCCGAGGCGTTGCTCTCACCAGTTCATCGACAGCGTCCGGTGGGACCTGGTCGTCAAGGCCGTGGAGGCCGACGCCGACGTCGTTCGGGTGGTTCTGTATGGCGAGCGGTGGCCCGGGGCGGGGCGCGGAGGGATGGGGATCGGCACGGAGATGCCGAGCAGCGGTCCGCGCTCGTCGGCCTTCGCGTCGGTCAGGCCGTGCGGGGTGCGCAACGGGTGGTGGGGCAGGCCCTGGAAGTACGTAGAGTGCGGTGGGAGAGGGAGTTCGGGTCAGGCGTCACAGCCGACCTTCGGACTCCCTTGCTTCATTTCACGCGTGCCAGCAATCCCGTGGCATCAATCGTCTAGTCGGACCGGAAGTTCACACGTGAGGCCTCAGAGCATCGACATGCGCCAGACCGCCGAACCGCGTCGGACGGCCGACCACGGCAGAACCGGCCACCGCGCCCCGACCGCGCCGGCCACCGTGCACGCATCCACCACGCGCCTTCCCGGACAGCGCGACGGCACCGCCCTGCGCGCCGCGCTCGCCGATGCCACCGAGGACACCATCGTCTACGACCTGGACGGCATCGGCCGTCAGTACGCCGCACTGTGCGCCGAACTTCCCGGCGTGGCCGTCCGGTTCGCGATGAAGGCCTGCCCGGTGGACGAGGTGCTGGACCATCTCGCCGCGCTCGGCTCCGGCTTCGACGCGGCCAGCCCGCAGGAGATCGCCCAGGCGCTGCGCACCGGCGTCGCACCCGAGCTGATCCACTACGGGAACACCGTCAAGTCGGACCGCAACATCGCCGAGGCGTACCGGCTGGGCGTGCGGGACTTCGCCACCGACAGCCCGGAGGACGTCGCCGCGATCGCGGAACACGCCCCCGGATCGCGGGTGTTCTGCCGGATCGCGACCACCGGCGAGGGCGCGCTGTGGGGCCTGAGCCGCAAGTTCGGCTGCTCGCCCGAGGACGCCGTGCGGGTGCTCGATGCCGCCCGGCCCGCAGGGCTGGTGCCTTCCGGCCTGTCGGTGCACGTCGGCTCCCAGCAGATGACCGCCGGGGCCTGGGCCGCGGCGATCGACTCGCTGACCGCCGTCCTGGAGGCGCTCTGCCGGCGCGGCATCGTGCCGAGCCGCATCAACCTCGGTGGCGGGCTGCCCGCACTCGGCGTCCTCGACCGGCGCGGCCGGCCGCTGGAACCGCCGCTGGACAAGATCTTCGTGGTGATCCGGGAGGGCATGGAACGGTTGCGCGCCGTCAACGCCGCCCCGTTGGACTTCCTGCTGGAGCCGGGCCGCCACCTGGTCGCCGACCACGGTGCGATCCGCGCGCACGTCGCCCGGCTCACCTCCCGCCGCCGGCTCGACGGCACCCGCGAGGACTGGCTGTACCTGAGCTGCGGCAAGTTCAACGGCCTGTACGAGATGGACCAGTTGCAGTACCGGCTGGAGTTCCCGACCCACCAGGGCGGGCAGTTCGTCGACGCCGTGGTGGCCGGTCCGACCTGCGACAGCGATGACGCGTACGCCCAGGAGGACGGCCTGGTCCAGGTCCCGCGCGCGATCGCCTCCGGCGACCCGGTGTGGGTCCACTCCTGCGGCGCGTACGCCTCCGCCTACGCCACCCAGGGGTTCAACGGCTTCGCGCCGCTTCCGTACACCTGCGTCGGCGGGCGCCGCAACGGAGGAAACGCATGAGCGAGTACCGGATCCGGCTGCTCCGGGAAGAGGACTGGGACGCCGTGGTCGCGCTGGAGGAACGCGCCTACGCCGCCAGTGGCCTGTCCGAAGGCCGCGAGGCCCTGCAGTCCCGGCATCGCGCCTCACCCGACACCTGCTTCGCGCTGGAGCACCCGGGCGGCCTCGGCGGCTACCTGCTCGCCCTGCCGTACCCGCTGTTCCGCTGCCCGGACCTCAGCCGCAGCGAGGACGCGGACGGGGACGGCACTGGCGGGCGGCCCGCCAACATGCACGCGCACGACCTGGTGATCGCCGAGCAGCTGCGCGGCCGGGGTCTCGCCCCACGGATGATGCGCCACCTGGACGACACCGCGCTGGCGGCCGGCCACCGGACGGTCTCGCTGGTCGCCGTCCTCGGCGCACAGGCCGTGTGGGCTCGCCTCGGGTACCGCGCCCGGCCCGAGATCGGGCTGCCCGCGAGCTACGGTGCCGATGCGGTCTACATGGCGAAGCCGCTGGAACCCGAGGTCACCGATCCGACTCCCGAGTCCTCACCCAGAGCCGAAGTGGGTTGATATAGCCATCTCCCGTACCCGGCAGGGTTCCGCCGCTTCCGACCGGCCATCGGCGGGCCGCTCCTGGCTCCTCGCTCCCCGGCGACCAGGGGGTCTGCGATCGACCCGTCGCCGGGGAGCCGGTGGAGCAGAACCGGTGCTCGTCAGTAGCGCCAGCGGACGGCCTCGATGACCTCCGCATCCGTGCGCATCGCGAACAGCTCCGCCTCCGCGCGACGGACGGCCAGCACTGTCTCGTACAGCTCGGGGCCGAGCGCCTGCCGCAGCACGTCGGACTTCTCGTACGCGTCGATCGCCTCCGGCAGGCTCTCCGGGAGGCGCTCGGCGTCGCCGAGGGCGGCGGGGTCGCTCGTGGTCTCGGGCGGGAGGGGCAGACCGGCGTCCAGGCCGGCGAGTCCGGCGGCCAGCACGCCGCCGATCGCCAGGTACGGATTGGCGGCGGCGTCGAAGCACTTGAGCTCGGCGTTGGCCTGCCGGGCCGTGGAGCCGGCGATCAGCCGCAGTGCCGCCTCACGGTTCTCCAGGCCCCAGCAGCGGTAGGCCCCGGCGAAGTGGGAGGGGACCAGCCTCAGGTAGGAGGCGACGCCGGGTGCGCCGAGGGCGAGCAGGGCGGGCAGCTCGGCCAGGACGCCCGAGAGGAACTGTTCGGCCTCCGGGTGCAGCCCGTGCCGGCCGGGGCCGCCGTGCCCGAGGTTCAGGCCCTCTCGCCAGAGGCTGAGGTGCAGGTGGCCGCCGTTGCCGATCGAGCCCTCGGTGAAGACGGGCGCGAACGAGACCCGCAGGCCGTGCCGGGCGGAGACGGCCCGGACGGTGTGGCGCACCAGCATCGTGGTGTCGGCCGCCTCGACAGGCCCCTCGGCGGCGACGGAGACCTCGAACTGTCCGGCGGCGTACTCGGGGTGGACCTGGAGCACGGCCAGTCCCTGGGCGGTGAGGGCGCGCAGTACCTCCCGCAGGTAGTCGGAGTGCTCGATGAAGCGGGTCATCCCGTACGCGGGCCCGGTCGTCGCGGGGGCTCCGGCGGAGTCGGCCACCACCCACTCGATCTCGATCCCGGCCCGCACCGAGAGCCCGCGCCGCTCGACGGTCTCGGTGACCCGGCGGGCGAAGTGGCGCTGGCAGCCGGGGTGCGGGGTGCCGTCCTGGGTGTAGCGGTCGGCCGGGGCCCAGGCCCAGCCGGGCTGGGCGGCGAGCGGGGTGAGCCGGTCGAGGTCGGGGACGAGCCGCAGGTCGCCCACCGGGCCGGTGCCCGAAGGCGCGGTGGCGAAGGAGTCGTCCACCAGGGAGACGTCGAAGCAGGGTACGGCGCCGACACCGTACTCGGCGGCGTGTTCGAGCTGGGCGAGCGGAACGGACTTCACCCGGGTGAGCCCGGCGTTGTCGACCCAGCCGAACACCACCCCGTCGATTCCTGCGGCGGCGAGTTGGGCTTCGGCTTCCCGGGCCTGGGCGGCCCGCTCGGCTGGGGGGTGCGTGGTGGTCATGCCGCTCATGCTGGCGTTCGCGGCAGTCGGCGGGCCAGCCGCCGGCCGGGAGTTCACTCGTCCGTGATCGGCCGGAGCTGCGGAGTGACACAGGAACCGCCCGGTGCGTCTTCGGACGATTGCCGGGGCCGGCCCGGCGTTGTGCCGGGGGGCGCCGACTCGATGGGCTGGGGCCGGCCGAGCGCGGGAGGGTGGCACGAGAAAACGGCGATCGCCATTGATCTAGAAATGTGATGATCGGTCTAATTGGGCGGCAAACCTTTACTGAGTTCGTAGCGATTGGTAGTTCGGATTGCACTCGGCCGGGTGAATCCCGTTGAGGATGTTTGGTTTTGACGGGAGCTATTCGACTACGGTGGCGGAGGATCGGGCGGTTGGCCTCATCGGTGAGGAAATCGGTTCGGCGGGAAATCCGCGACGTGAGCCGACAATCCCGAAAAGGAGTTCTACCGCCGGTCCTGCTGTGCGTGCTCCGGCAGTTCGCCGTGCCCGGGGTCCCCTGTCATACGTAGAGAGGTTGGAACACCATGCCGCCCGTAGTTCCGCCGTTCCTGATCGGTCTCGTCGTCTCGCCACTGGTCAAGCGTCTGCTGAAGCCGCTGGTGCGAGGCGTCGTCAAGACGTCCGTCGGGCTCGTCATGGAGGTGAAGAAGGCGGCCCACGAGGCCGGGGAGAACATCCACGACCTCGCGGCCGAGGTCGCCGCCGACGTGTCGGCGGCTCAGGTCACGTCCGGTGACGGCCATCGTGCGGCCGGGAACGCGACCCCGAACGCCGAGAGGGGCGAGGCCGCCGCCCGGGCCGAAGCCGAGGCGAGGGCCTCGAAGATCCGTACGACCGTCGGCGCCGGAAGGGCACACTGACGCACCGGCGCGACCTGACCCGCCGCCTGGACGCACACCGTGATCGAGCTCGCGAGCTGTGTCCGCGCGGTGGTCGGCCGCGGGCCTTCCGGCCCCATCGGCCGCCCCTTCAGAATTCCCGCTCCGCCACATTGATCCGTCGTGCCCGATGCCGGATCGCTCATGACCTCCGCAAACAGGTGATCGTACACATGCCATCTCTGCTGGGTTCCGCAGCCGGATTCCGCTCCATGGATCCGGACGCGAGCCTGCGCTCGGTCATTCCGGGCCGCCAGCGCTGGGACGTCAGGCTGGTTCTCGGACGGCCCCGGACGGCCGAAGTCCTCGCCGCGGTCCTGCGGCGCGTCCCCGGGACCTGCGCGACGCGATCGGGTTCGTCGCGTAGGACCCGTTCCTCTTCGACGGCAGCATCGTTGACAACATCCGCTACGGCAGCTTCGCGGCCTCGGACGAGGCCGTCGTCAAGGCCGCCTCGATGTCCGAGGCGCACACCTTCATCGCGGCGCTGCCGGACGGCTACGACACGGTGATCGGTGAACGCGGTGCCGCGCTGTCGGGCGGCCGGCGGCAGCGGATCGGCCTGGCGCGGGCGATCCTCAAGGACGCGCCGGTCGTGATCCTCGACGAGGCGACCTCCACGGTGGACAACGAGACCGAGGCTGCCATCCAGCGCACGCTGCGCGGCTTCGCGGTCGGCCGGACGATGGTCGTCATCGCCCACCGGCTCTCCACCGTCCGCCACGCCGACCGGATCTACGTCATGGACAGGGGCGGCGTCGTGGCCGAGCAGGGCACCCACGACGAACTCCTCGCCCGGCACGGACTCTACGCATCCCTCTGGCAGCTCCAGGCCGGCGAACGCGCCGCCTGACCGCAGAAAGCCGCACCGCCCGCTGACCGTGTGACGTCACCGCGGTCGGCGTGGCCCGGCGCGTCCTGCGCGCCTGCCCGCCCACACTTCTGGAGGTACCCCCATGTCCCGTCGCGACGGCGACGTCCTTGCCCTGACAGCGGCCCAGCGCGAGATCTGGCTCGCCGAGCAGCGCTCCCGGACACCGATCCCCGGTTACCGGGTCGGTGAGTGCCTGGAGATCCACGGGCCGGTCGACCCGGACCTGTTCGAGACCGCGCTGCGCCGCGTCGTCGACGAGGTCGACGCCCTGCACGTGACCTTCGTCGACGGCGGTGACGGCCCGCGCCAGATCCTCCGCGAGACCTGGGACTGGGCACCGGCACACCTGGACCTGAGCGGGGAGCCCGCACCCCGTGCGGCGGCCATGGAGTGGATGGAGCGGGACCTGATGCGCCCGCTGGATCTCGCGCGCGACCCGCTGTTCGGGCACGCGCTGGTCAAGCTGTCGCCGACCGAATTCCTCTGGTACCTGAACTACCACCACGTGGTGCTGGACGCGATCAGCAGTTCCATGGTCCGCCAGCGGGTCGGCGAGGTGTACTCGGCGCTGTCCGAGGGCGGCGCGGTGCCGCCGTCGCCGTTCGGCTCGCTGCGGGACCTGGTCGACAGCGACGCCGCCTACCGTTCGTCCGCCGACTTCACCGCCGACCGCTCCTACTGGACCGAGCGCTGTGCAGACCTGCCCGCCCCGACCCGGCTCACCGACAGCGCCACGACTGACCCGCACCGGGCCCTGCGTCTGGCCGAGGAGCGGGAGCTGCGGAGCCCGGACGCGCTGCGGGCGGCGGCAGGGAGGGTCGGTGTCCGGTGGTCCCGCCTGGTGATCGCGGCGGCGGCGCTCTACGCCCACCGGCTGAGCGGTACCCAGGACGTGGTGCTCGCCCTCCCGGTCACCGCCCGTCGGGGCTCCGACCGCGACCTGATGTCAGTGCCCGGCACGATGTCGAACGTGGTGCCGCTGCGGCTGACGGTACGACCGGACATGCCGTGGCGCGAACTCGTCGCCCAGGTGGCACGGGAAGTCGAGGCGGCCGTCGCGCACGAGCGCTACCGCAGCGAGGACCTGCTGCGGGATCTCGGCGCGCCCGGGAGCATCGGGACGGTGTTCCCGCTGATCGTCAACATCATGGCCTTCAACGCGAGGCCCACCTTCGCCGGGCACCCCGCCTCCGTGCACCACTTCGTGTCCGGGTCGACCACCGATCTCGCCGTCTGGGTGTTCGACTACCGGGACGGCAACCCCCCGCTCCTCAGGCTGCACGGCGCGCCCGAGGCATACGGCGACGACGACCTCGCCGCGCACCAGCAGCGGCTGCTCGCCGTGCTCGACGCCGTCGCGGACTGTGACCCTGACGAGGTGCTGGGCCGGATCGACCTGCTCACGGCCGCAGAGCACCGAGAGGTGGCGGCCCTCGGCACCGGGCAGGTGGCGGCGGATCCCGCCACGAGCCTGCCGGAGCTGTTCCGGGAGCAGGTCCGGGCGACTCCGGACCTCGTCGCGCTGGTGTGCGGTGACGTCTCACTGACGTACGCGGAGCTCGACGTGCGGGCGAACCGGCTGGCGAACGCCCTGATCGACCGGGGTGCGGGGCCGGAGCGGCTGGTGGCGGTGGCGCTGCCGAGGTCGGCCGAGCTGGTGGTGGCGATCCTCGCGGTGCTGAAGACCGGCGCGGCGTACGTCCCGGTCGACCCCGAGTACCCGGCCGACCGGATCGCCTACCTGCTCGACGACGCCCGACCGATCCTGCTGGTGACCGACTCCGGCAGCGCGGACCGCCTGCCCGACGGCGGTCCGGTCGACCGGTTGGTGCTCGACGCCCCGGAATCGGCCGCCCTGGTGGCGGGCTGCCCGCCGACCGACCCGACGGTGGTCGTCGATCCGGGCCACCCGGCCTACGTCATCTACACCTCCGGCTCCACCGGCCGGCCCAAGGGCGTGGCGCCGACCCACGGCGGCCTGCTCAACCTGCTCACGGACCTCCGGGAGGTGCACTTCCGGGCGGTCCTCGGGGAACGGCAGCGGCTGCGGGTGGCCCTGACCACGTCGGTGTCGTTCGACGCCTCGTGGAACCAGCTGCTCGCCCTGTTCGCGGGGCACGAGCTGCACGTCCTGGACCACGAGACCTGGACCGACCCCGACGCCTTCGTCGGCTACGCGGCGCGCCACGGACTGGACTACATCGAAGCCACCCCTTCCTACCTGCACGTCCTGGTCGCCCACGGGCTCCTGGGCGACCAGAACTGGCGTCCGGCGCTGGTCGCGGCCGGTGGCGAGGCCGTCCCGGAGCGGCTGTGGGGAGAACTACGGTCGGCGGACGGGGTCTCCTGCCTCAACCTCTACGGACCGTCCGAGTGCACCGTCAACCCGGTGATCGCCTCCGTGGGATCGAGTCCGCTCCCGGTCATCGGCCGACCCGCCGGAAACGTCCGGCTGTACGTGCTCGACGGCGCCCTGCGGCCGCTGCCGGCCGGTACGCCGGGCGAGCTGTACATCGCCGGGCCCTGCCTGGCGCGCGGCTACCTCAACCGGCCGGGCCTGACCGCCGGGCGGTTCGTGGCGGACCCGTTCGGTCCGAGTGGTTCGAGGATGTACCGCACCGGCGACCTGGTGCGCTGGGGTGCAGACCGGAATCTGGAGTTCCTCGGCCGGACCGACGACCAAGTCAAGGTCCGCGGCTTCCGAGTGGAGCTCGGCGAAGTCGAGGCCGTCCTCGCCGAGCACCCGCAGGTCGCCCGGGCCGCCGCCGTGGTGCGTACCGAGGACGAGCCCCGACTGGTCGCCTATGCCGTCGCCGAGCCCGGTGCCACGGTCACCGACACCGCCCTGCGCGAACACCTCCAGGCGCGGTTGCCCAAGCACATGGTGCCGTCGGCGCTCATGGTGCTGGACGTCCTGCCGCTGACCCCGAACGGCAAGCTCGACCGGCGGGCCCTGCCAGCGCCCGAGCGGCAGTCGGCCGTGCCGGGCCGCGCTCCGCGCTCCGCGGTCGAGCACCTGCTCGCAGGCCTGTTCGCCGAGGTGCTCGGCGTGTCCGAGCCGGGGCTGGACGACAGCTTCTTCGACCTCGGCGGGCACTCCCTGCTGGCCACCCGGCTGGTCGCCCGGGCCCGGTCGGTGCTGGGCGTGGAGCTGGGGCTGCGCGACCTGTTCGACGCGCCGACGGTGGCGGAACTGGCCGCGGCGGTGGACATCGCGGGCCGGGCGCGCCCGGCGCTCGGGCGGCGCGAGCGGCCCGAGGCCGTCCCGCTGTCCTTCGCGCAGCGCCGGCTGTGGTTCCTGCACCGCATGGAGGGACCGAGCGCCACCTACAACATCCCGCTGGCGCTGCGGCTTTCCGGACACCTGAACCAGCGGGCCCTGGACGCCGCCCTGGCGGACGTGGTCGAGCGGCACGAGAGCCTGCGCACCGTCTTCCCGGTGGTCGACGGCGTGCCGTGCCAGCGGGTGCTGGAGGCAGACGAGGCACGGCCGCGGCTGCGGGTCACCGAGGCCGGCGAGCGCGACCTGCCGGACCTTCTGGCGGAGGCGGCGCGGCACGGCTTCGAGCTCGCCGAGGAGCCGCCGCTGCGTGCCGAGCTCTTCCGGCTCGGCACCGAGGAGCACGTGCTGCTGCTGGTGGTGCACCACATCGCCGGTGACGGCTGGTCGGCGGGCCCGCTCCTGCGGGACCTGAGGACCGCCTACGCGGCCCGTACCGAGGGCGCGAAGCCCGAGTGGGCCCAACTGCCCGTCCAGTACGCCGACTACGCCCTCTGGCAGCGGGAGCTGCTCGGTGACGGCGCTCACCCGGACAGTCTGCTGAGCGGCCAGCTCGCCTACTGGCGGGAGCAGTTGGCGCACCTGCCCGACCAGGTGGAGCTGCCCTTCGACCGGCCCCGGCCGGCCGCGATGTCCTACCGGGGCGCCCACCTGCCGGTGCGGATCGACGCCGAGTTGCACGAGGGCCTGCGCGCGCTCGCCCGCGACGGTGGCGCCAGCCTGTTCATGGTGCTCCAGGCCGGGCTGGCCGCCCTGCTCGGCAAGCTCGGCGCCGGCACCGACGTACCGATCGGCACGCCGATCGCGGGACGCACCGACGAGGCCCTGGACGACCTGGTCGGATTCTTCGTCAACACCCTCGTGCTGCGCACCGACCTGTCCGGCGACCCGTCGTTCGCCGAACTGCTGGGCCAGGTGCGCTCCGACGCGCTGGCCGCGTACGCGCACCAGGACGTGCCGTTCGAGCACCTCGTGGAGGCACTGAACCCGACCCGGACACTGGCGCACCACCCGCTCTTCCAGACCATGCTCGCCCTGCAGAACGCCCCGCTCGGCGCCTTCGACCTGCCGGGGCTGCGGGTGACGGCCGATCTGGTGCACACCGGTACGGCCAAGTGCGACCTGACCTTCATCCTGGCCGAACAGCCGGGTACGGAGGGGCTGTCGGGCGTGGTCGAGTACAGCACCGACCTCTTCGACGAGGCCACCGTGGCGGGGATCGTCGACCGGTGGCTGCGGCTGCTGCGCGCCGTCGTCGCCGACCCCGGCCGACGGATCGGCCGGGTGGACGTGCTGTCCGCCGAGGAACTCCGCGCGCTGCTCCCGGCCCGTACCGAGGAGGAGGACGCGCCGTGCAGCAGCCTGACCGCGCTCTTCGAGCGGCGGGTCCGGACCAACCCGGCCGCCGTCGCCCTCACGGATGGTGAAGTAACCCTTTTCTACGGCGAGTTGAACACCCGCGCCAACCGGCTCGCGCACGCGCTCATCGACCGGGGCGTGGGCCCGGAGCGGCTGGTGGCCCTGGCCCTGCCGCGCTCGGCGGACCTGGTCGTCGCGGTGCTCGCGGTGGTCAAGGCCGGCGGCGCCTACGTGCCGATCGACCCGGCGTACCCTGCGGCCCGGATCTCCTACCTGCTCCAGGACACCCGGCCCGCGCTGCTCGTCACGACGAGCGGTATCGGCGAGCTGCCGGGGGCGGACCACCTGGACCGGCTGCTGCTGGACTCCGCCGACCTGGACGGGCTGCCGGACACGGACCCGGGGGTCACCGTCGATCCCGGCCACGCCGCCTACGTCATCCACACCTCCGGCTCCACCGGCAACCCCAAGGGCGTCGTGGTTCCGCACCACAACGTGGTGCGGCTGTTCCGGACGACGGAGGAGCTGTTCGGCTTCACCGCCGAGGACGTCTGGACGCTCTTCCACTCCTACGCCTTCGACTTCTCGGTGTGGGAGCTGTGGGGCGCGCTGCTGCACGGCGGCCGTCTCGTGATCGTGGACCATGAGACCAGCCGCTCGCCCGGCGCGTTCCTGGAGCTCCTCGCCCGCGAGCGGGTGACGGTGCTCAACCAGACGCCGTCCGCCTTCTACCAGCTGATGCAGGCGGAAGCCGAGCACCCGCGTGAACTCGCCCTGCGCACGGTGGTCTTCGGCGGTGAGGCACTGGAGCACGCCCGGTTGGCGAGCTGGTACGAGCGGCACCCGGAGGACGCGCCCCGGCTGGTCAACATGTACGGCATCACCGAGACCACCGTGCACGTCACGTACGCGGCGCTCGACCGGTCCGGCACCGCAGCCGGCCAGATCGGCGCGGGCCTCCCGGACCTGCGGACGTACGTGCTCGACGACGGCCTGCGGCCGGTGGCCCCGGGCGTGCCCGGCGAGCTGTACGTGGCGGGCGCCGGGCTGGCGCGCGGCTACCTGAACCGGCCGGGCCTGACCGCCGGGCGCTTCGTCGCCGACCCGTACGGGCCGGCGGGCAGCCGGATGTACCGCAGCGGCGACGTGGTGCGCCGGGCTGCGGAAGGCAGCCTGAGCTTCGTCGGCCGGGCCGACCAGCAGGTGAAGGTGCGCGGCTTCCGGATCGAGCTCGGCGAGATCGAGGCGGCGCTGGCCGCGCACCCCGGCGTGGCCCAGGGCCCCCGGCTGGCCCCGGGGGTGCCAGCCGAGGTCACCCCCCTGGTGGCCTTCCAGGCGGTGTGTTTTTAAG
>NZ_JBHWIR010000173.1:0-15758 GCF_042731835.1 Kitasatospora sp. NPDC059817
CGAGCGCTTCCCGCGCTGGGCGCGCGGGGGGGGGTGTGGTGTTCGCGGCGTGTCGCGCCGCCAACTACTGTGACCGCGCACCATGTCGCGGTTCTGGAACTGGTCGGTGAGGGGATGAGGAACGCCGAGATCGCCAAGGCCTTGCAAGTGAGCGTCGAGACCGTCAAGCGGTACCTGTCCCAGTCGTACGACCGCCTGGGCGCGGCGGGCCGGCTTCACGCCTTCGTACGGGCCTGGCAGTCCGGCCAGCTCACCCTCACCAGACCGGAGGGAGAGCCGCCGGTTCTGACGGACGAGCAGGTGCTGGTCCTGCGCATATGGGCGGTCGGCGGGATCCGACTCGACGTCGCCCGCGCACTGGACGTCTCTGAGAGCGCGGCGGAGCGCTACGAGGAGAACGTGTTGAATGCCCTGGCCGTCCAACAACGCGTCGTTGCCGTTCGACAGGCGCTTGCACACCAACTGATCGACCCCGCTGGCGACACCCTCACCAGCCTCACCACACCCACGGCGGCTGTTTCGGGCCAGGGCCGCACCGATCCGCGAGAGAAAGGACCAGCGGGCCCTGTATCCATGCGCCGTACCGTCCGACCCGTAGGCGATGCCCCGCCCAATCCTGGGCATGACTCCGGCCAGGTGCTACGGCTCGGCGACGCCCTGCGGTCCGTACGCGGCCTCGTCGTCCATCTGGGGGTTCTGGCCGGGCTCCCATCGACTCCGCCTCTGCTGGAGGTCCTCGCGGGGGCAGCGTCCCGAGAAGCCGCGCCGCCTGTCGTTCGTCTGGTGCACCAGGCGCTGGCCCTCGGCATCCCGTGTGCCCTGGTGATGCCGCGTGCGGCCGCTGATCCGGTCGGCGCCGTCTCGGTGGTGGGCCTTGCCTGCGCCTGGTCGTCCGCCGTACGTCAGGGCACGGGTGACGGCACCGCCGCCTACGTGGCAGCCGCCCATCAACTCGGCGTGGCCATGGACGAGGTCGTGGTGGTGTGCACAGTCGATCAGGCCCCTGTGGCAGCAGCGGCCGGGCCCCGCCAGGTCCTGACCACCGCGACCGTCATCCCGAGGACGGAGCCCCGGCGTGCCCCGGTGCCCGAAATCACCGAGCGGGAGCGGCAGATCGCCGAACTGGCCGCTCAGGGGCTGACCGTCCCCGAGATCGCCCGGCGGTTCCACACCGGGGAGTACTTCGTCCAGAACAGCCTGGCTGGCCTACGCCGCCGGTGGGCCGTGGTGGACGACGCCCACCTGGTCGCCCGGCTGATCTCGGCCTCGCTGATCGACCCCGGGCGGATCGACGCACCTGAGCGTCTGCCCGAACTGGACCAAGCGGGGCGGGCCGTCCTCGCCCTGATCTGCACCGGCACGCTCAGCGCAGCCGGGGCGCGCGGTGTCGGTCTGAGCCTGCGGGAGGCCCGCGCCGCCGAGGCGCACGTGGTACGGGCGCTCTCCCCGCGCCGAAGCCGTACCCACGCCGCCGCCATCGCCCTGGCCACCGGCACCGTCGCCCTGGCCGAACCTCCCGCCGTCCCCTTCCACTTGGAACCGAAGTGCCCTCAACCCGCGCGCTGACCCCCGCTGTGCGCACCCGCCGCACCCGGCCCCACCGGGCCACGAACCTGCGCCCGGTGACCCTCGCCGCCACATCTGTGCGCCACATTCAGGCGCCCGGCCTCCCGACGCCGGACAGCGGGCCCGTCGTCCTGCTGACCGGACTCGCGACGGGCCGGCCGCGCTGGCAGCGTCACGCGGTCCGGCTGCTCACCGACGGCGGCTTCGTCGGGACTAGGTGGTCCTGCCGATGAGCCGCTGGACGGAGTCCGGCGGGGCGGCGTCCTTGTCCTTGACGTGGGAGTCGGGGATCGCCGGCCCGTAGACCTGGCGCATCGGGAGCACACCGCCCCAGGCATTGCCGTGGTCCCAGTCCCAGTCCTCCTGGGTCTCGTGCTCCGGCTCGGCGGCGTGGTGCCGCTTGAGGCGCACCACCGTCGATTTGTCCGTCAGGCTGATGGAGAGGACCCCGACGGTGGGGGTGTGCTGCTTGTCCGAGTCCAGTTCGCTGACCTTGCCGCCCTTGCCGCCCTTGCCGTCCTTGATCGGGCGCAGCTCGGGCCACCGGCCCGGGATGACCTGGTTGCTGAGCGCCTCGAACGCCTTCGCCCGGTCCGCCGGATCGACCGTCCGGGCGATGCCGTCCACCACCACGGAGCGGTAGTTGAGGGAGGTGCTGATCGCCGCCCGCCCGACGAGCAGGCCGTCGAGCACGGTGACGGCCAGGCAGACGTGGACCCCGGCGTCGTTCCACAGCTGCCGAAGTGAGGGCGCCAGCCCGGTCTGCGGCGGCCAGTAGACGGAGCCGTGCAGGTAGAGGCGCCGCTCGTCCCCCTCCTCGTGGTAGGCGTAGACCATGGGCACGCACCTCGGCCCGCCCGTTTCGGGGTCGACGTGGGCGAGGGTGCAGACGTAGCCCTGCTTGAGGACGGCTGTGGCCGCCGCCAGGTCGGCCGTCTCCTTCGTCCGCTTGAGGTGACCGCTCATCCGTTCTCCTTCTCGGCGTCCTCCTGGGCCTTGGCCAGGATGGCCTGGGCTGCGCTCTCGGGGTCCTGGCCGTGGAAGGGGCGGTCGAACAGCCAGTTGTAGAGCATCTCCCGGCAGATCTGCGGCTGATAGGCCGGCACTTCGTGCCCGGAGTCGGGCACCGCGACCTGGGTGACGTTGTTCAGGGTGCGGACGAAACCCTTTGGGTGGCCCTGCGCCTGCTTCCAGATCAACCGCGGGGCCTTCTGCCAGCCGTCCTTCATGATCTCGTCGAGGATCTCCTCGGTGCTCTGGTACCCGCAGGCGGTGTCGAAGTCCCCGGTGTAGAGCAGGACCTTGTACTTCTCCTTCGCGTGGATGAGTTCGGTGTACAGCGGCGAGGCGTCCGCCATGTTGTCGGCCTTCAGTGCGACGGCCACCGGACCGGAGTTGTCCTCGGACTTCCACTCGTGGTCGACGTGCAGGGCCTCCTTGACGGCGGCGCTGTTGAGGTAGGAGCCCAGTGCGCCCGCGGACAGGTCCTCCCAGCGCCGTACGTCGTAGACGTCGAAGTCGCCTCCGTAGGCCAGGACCGCATCGACCAGGCCGTTTCCGAGGTCAGTGGCCTCCTTCATCCTGCCGCTGCTGATGGCCTCTTGGAAGTGCTTGTACGAGGATGCCAGGATGTCCTTCTGGCCCTTGCCGAGGAATCCGGACGCGTAGGCGTAGTCGATCATGACGCGGATCGAGAGTTCCGGGGTGATCCAGCCGTTGCCTACGGAGATCCCCTTCAGATTGACGCGCGTTCCGGTCGTCGCGAGGTTCTTCTGCTGGATCTTCTGGGCGATGTACGGCACGTACTTGCCCGCGTAGCTCTCACCGCAGACGTAGAGGGGGCACTGCTGGTACTCCGGGTACGTTTCGAGGAACTGAACCAGCGCCTGGTGGAACATCTCACTGAGTTCGCCCTCGTCCTGGACGTACGTTTCCGACTTCTTGCAGTAGCTGTATCCCGCGCCGACCGGCTGGTCCCAGTAGATGACGTGGGCTTCCTGGTTCCAGGAGTCGGGGCTGATCGAAATGATCCCGGCGGCATCGTCACCGATGCGCAGCGGCCCGTTCTCCAGGAACAGCCCCAGGAGCGACGATGCGCCGGGACCGCCGTTGAGCCAGATCAGCAGAGGGGCCTTCTCGATCAGGTCCTTCTGCTTGTCGGCGTCGACGTGGGGGTCGCAGGTCTGGCTCTCGAAGAACCAGTAGAACAAGCGGCTGCTTTCGGTGCCGGGGCCGTCGACGTCCGCGTACCCGGCGTAGGAACGGACCGTCTTCGGGACTCCTTCGTCGTCCTTCTTCTCGGGGTCGGGATAGAAGTGGATCGTCTGGGTGTCGAAGGCGTTCGCCGGGATCGAGTAAACGGGCTGACGAAGCATGGTTCACTTTCCGTTTCGGGAGGGAGGTCAGGACGTCGGCGTGACGCGCCCGGGCAGCGGGCGGACGTAGCGCTCGAAGTGGCGCTCGGTGTGCGCGACCTCTTGGAGGACCCCGATCCGCTGGCCCATGAGGAGCTGGAGCGCGGGGAACCGCTTCTCCTCGAACAGCAGGATGTTCAGTGAACCGCCGTACTGGAAGTAGCCGATCTCGTCGCCCTTCTTCACGTCGACCGGGTCCGACTCCGCCGTGATGTTGCGGAACGGATCGAGGAACCTCACGGAGCCGATCGAGTTGAGGCCGACGGGCACCAGGGCGACATAGCCTTCGCCGTCCGGTTCCCCGAGGTGGTCCACGTAAGGCGTCTTGATGATGGCGTATCCGCGGCGGAAGTCCTCGAACAGGCTGTAGTCGTACCCGTAGCCGACGTTCCCCTTGTTGAGCAGGTCGGGGAAGTCCCGAATCCCGTAGTAGACGCCGCCGACGTCGTCACGGGCTTCGACCACCTCGCCGCCGACCGGGGCGTGGTAGCGGTGGTAGGTGTCAGGCATGAGGATGCACGACACGGCCGTGCCGCCGATGAACCTCTCGGCGTACTCGGAGCCGTCGAGCAGCCTGCTGACACTCATGGTCACGGCCGCCTTGATCGGGAGCGGCGTGTCGGGCGCCAGATTGTCGACGATCATGTTGATGACGCAGTCGGTCGGGGCGGTCACGACGCTGGGGTCGTCGGGGTGGTCGATCGGCCGCTTGCCGGGCTTCAGTTCCCTGATGAAGAACTTGTTGAGGGTCGACCAGTCCCCCTTCTTGAATTCCTCCATCCGCTTCTCGCCGAGTTCGTCGATCCACTGCTGAACCAGTTTCTCGGAATCCTCGGAGTCCATCTGCCGGCCCTGCAGCTGCGTGAAGTCCGCCAGTACCTCACGCCCTGATTCGCTGGTCACGAACGCGAGTCCCGCGGCGTTCTCGTAGCTGATCCAGCTGAATTTGCGGATGTATTTCAGCCCGTCGGAGATGGGCTGCTTCCAACCCCAGTCGTACCATTCGACGAAGAATTCTGCCAGGGTCTTTCCGGTCGCCCCTCGCCAGTCCTTGTAGACGTCCGAGTCCGGGTACACCGTGGGCGGCGTCAAACCCCTGATCGCCGCATCGAACTTGCGCCTGAAATCGCTTTTCTCGTCGTCGTAGAGCGCCTCGACCTTCTTCTTGAACTCCTTGATGTTCTGCGACTCCATGTCCTACGTCCTTCCGTTCGACAGGACCCCCTGGGCGCTGCCCTCTCACCAGTACGTCCCGCTCCCTGAAGAACCGCACCTGCGGCTACTCCGTTCGTCTAAAAACCACCTCCGCCCGGCGGTACACCCCGCATCGCTCCCGGCTGCGGAGGGTCCTGAAGTGGCAGACCCGCAGGGGCACTTCGGCGCGAGAGGCCGATACCGGCGGTGGACGCGCCGGGCGGTCTCGGGCACCTGCGACCGCCCCGGTGGCGACCACCCGGCGTGATCCGAAAGGCGTGCCCCAGGTGCACACGAAGTCGGCCGGGCCGACTTCCTGTGCACCTTCCTCAGCATCCCCGATCAAAGATCGCCCGCAGCCACAAGCACCGGCTCGCGGCGGCGTTGCTCACCCACACCCTGGCCAGCGGTCGGCTGGCGAAGGGCCGCCCGGTACCGGTACGCCCGGTACACCGCCAAGAAGCTCCGGGTGTGCGTGCCCGACCCGGAGCACTCCGCGTACTTCGACGGCTGGTACTGGCAGGACCCCACGGTGACCGACCAGGGCTCGCACATCGAGGGCATCGGCCGGCCCAGGGTCGAGGCCTCGTTCGTACCGACCACGGTCAACCGCATGATCCGCCTCGCCGACGCGGCGTCGGTCGCCACCATGCGCCACCTCTCCGACCGGACGGAGTTGGGCATCCACGCCGGGCCCTCGACCGGAACCGGCGTGTTCGCCGCGATCCGGATCCTGCTCGGCATGAACGAGGGCACCCAACTCGGGAGCGTCGCCAGCGTGATGTGCGACCCGGGCGACCGCTACACGAACGAGTACTACAACGACGCCTGGCTGGCGGATCAGAAGATCGCCTACAAGCCCTGGTACGCCACCATCAAGGACTTCTTCGAGAACGGCGTCTGGGCCCCGCCCACGTCCGTTCCCCCCACGCCTCGCCCCACGACGGCCATGTGGAACATGTAGCACCTACGCGCCAACGAGCGGGCCCGGAACGGCGATGGAGCCGCTCCGGGCCCGTTCACGGATTCCCGTCGGGATCGGGACCGGCTCAGCCGCCGTCGCCCTTCACCAGCGGGACCACCGCGCGGACCGCCGGCGACGGGAAGCCCGAGCTGACCGGCAGTCATGATTCCGGGACGCGGAGGCCGGCAGGCCTTTACGGTGAGCAGGCGGCACCTCACAAGTGGTGCTCTGTTCGGGGGCTTTGACCAGATCCGGGGGGATCATGGCGTACTTCGTGGAACTGCCCATCGGCTCGGTGAGCGAGGGTGAGGACGTGGTCCGGGTGGAGATCGAGCAGGTCGGGGAAGGGCTGGTGCAGGTCGCCCGGCCCGGACAGGTGGTGGCTCGGGCGACACGCTCGCTCGGGGACATGCTGGCCGGGGTGCGTCCGGTCGCGCAGGACTTCATCGAGGGGTTCCGGGGCCTGGCGCACGCCCCGGACGAGATCAGCATCGAGTTCGGCCTGTCCTTGTCGGCCGAGGCCGACGTGGTGATCTCCAGCACCGCCGCAGAGGCCAACTTCAAGGTCTCGCTCACCTGGAACCGGCAGCCCGCCGAGGCATCGGCGCCTCCGGCGGCTTCGGACCCGGCCTAGTGTCCATGTCCCGCGCCGACGCCGTCGACGGGGCCGGGCCCGATGCGCTGGCCTCCGCCGTCGTCCGCATCCATGACCGTCGAGGCGTCCCGGTCGGCCTCGGCTTCCTGGTGACCGCCGATCGGATACTGACGTGTGCGCACGTGGTGTCCGCCGCGCTCGGCCTCCCTCCGGGAGCCAGGCCGGACACCGACGCCCGCGTCGACGTCGACCTCCCGCTGCTCACCAGCCCGCTCGCCAACCCGCTCGCCGCAGCCGACGGCACAGGCGGCACAGGCGGTACGCGCGTTCCCACGACTGTCGAACGGTGGGCGCCCGCCCACCCGCACGGCGCCGGGGACGTGGCCGTGCTGCACCTGTCCGCTCCGCTTCCGGGCGCCCGGCCGATCCGCATGGTGGAGTCCTCCGACGTCTGGGGACACACGGTGCGGGCGTACGGCCTGCCGAGCGGCCGCCCGGGCGGTGTCTGGCACTCCGGGGTACTGAGGGCCCGGCAGGCCAACGGGTGGATCCAGGCCGACCTGGCCGCCAACGGCTACCGGGTCTCCCCGGGGTTCAGCGGCGGCCCGGTGTGGGACGAGCAACTCGACGGTGTCGTCGGCATGATGGCGGTCGCAGAGACCGGCGACCCTCCATCCGGTTACCTGATCCCCGCCGAGGGCCTCGCCTCCGTATGGCCGGAGCTTCGCGAACTGGCGCTGCCGCCGTCACCGTTTCGCAGTCTGCGCCCGCTTCAGGAATCCGACGCCCCGGTCTTCCACGGCCGTCGGGCGGAGACGGCGGAGGTCACCGCCCTGGTCGCCCGGGAACGGTGGACCACCCTCGTCGGCCCCTCCGGTTCGGGCAAGTCCTCCCTCGCGATGGCCGGCGTCATACCCCGCCTGCACGCCCAGGGCATGACCGCCGTGGTGATCCGGCCCAACGCCGGCACCACCCCGCTGTCCGCGCTCGCCGCCGCGCTGTCTCCGCTGCTGGAACCGGATCTGACCGAACTCGAACGCCTCGAACGCCTTCCGGCGCTGGTCGGCCTGCTGCGCGCCCAGGGGCTCGGAGATCTCGCGGCTCTCCTGCTGGCCCGCCTCGGCACCGATCAACTGATCGTCGTGGTCGACCAGTTCGAGGAGATGCTCACCGGAGCCGACCCGGCGGCCGTCGATGAGTTGGCGGCCGTGCTGTTCGGCCCGTCGCTCCCTGGGACCGTGCACGTGCTCACCACGCTCCGGGCCGACTACCTGGAGGCCGCGCTGGCCCATCCGAGTCTTGGCCGGGCCTGCAGCCGGCAGGTCTACGCTCTGGGGCCGATGACCGGTGACCAGCTCCGGGAGGTCGTCACCGCACCGGTGGCGGCGATTCCGTCGGTTCGCTACGAGGCCCACCTGGTGGACCGCATCCTGACCGATGCGGGCGGTGAGGCGGGTGCCCTGCCGCTCCTCGGCTTCACCCTCGACCTGCTGTGGAAGCGTCAGGCGGCCGGGGTTCTCAGCCACCGTGCGTACGAGGAGATCGGTCACGTCAGCGGAGCTCTCGGAGAGTACGCCGAGCAGGCCTGGGACAGACATGTCTCCGCCGGGGAGGAGCCGGCCGCCCGCAGACTCTTCACCCGCCTCGTCCGCGTCCCCCTCGGCGCACCCGGTGCCACCCGCCGGACCGTTCCCCGCCAGGAGCTCGCCGAGGACGACTGGCACATCGCCCAACGTCTGGCCGGCACCCGGCTCCTGGTCATCGATCACAGTGCCGAGGGCGTCGAGACCGTCGAACTGGCCCACGAGGCCCTGATCACCGCCTGGTCCCGGCTGCGCGACTGGGTCGGCGAGGACCGCGCATTCCTGGAGTGGCGCGAATCCGTCCGGCACGACCGCCGGCGCTGGGACCACGCCGGCCAACCCGCCGACCTGCTCCCCACCGGGCCCACCCTCGCCACCGCCCGCACCTGGCAGCGCGAGCGCGGCGCCGAGCTGTCCGAGGCCGAACGCAGCTACCTCGAACTCGCCAGGCGGCACCACCGGGCCCGCGGCCGCCGGCGCCGCACCTTCCGGACCGCCCTCGTCGGGGTGATCACCGTCTCCCTCGCCCTGGGCGTACTGTTCGCCACGGCCCGCCGCGATGCCGCGGAGCGCCAGTCCGACTCCGACTCCCGCGCCCTCGTCCAGGCCTCCCAGGACGACATGGCCTACGACCCGGTCCGGGCCGTGATGATGGCCCTCGCCGCGTACCGGACGAAGCCCACGCCGGAGGCCCGGAACCAGCTGATGCGGCAGTACCTCCTCCGGGCCGGCGCGGACTCCCTGTTCTCGGGCCTGTCCGGAACCGGCGGGACGTTCAGCACCAGCCGAGACGGTGACGTCGTCCTCTCCCGCGACGCCATGGCCCACGTCGTCCTGTTCGTCCGCGGCCGGGACGGCACCGTCCACAGCCGGCCGGTCCCGGCCCAGTACGCCTTCTACCTGATGGTCTCCCCGGACGGACGCCGAGCCGGATTCGTGGCCGACGACGGGACGGGAGGCTGGTTCGACGTCGACAAGGAGAGCACCGCGCCCATCGGCCAGGTGCACCAACTTCCCCGGGTGGACGGGGTGCTGCAGATCTCCTCGGCTCCTGCCGACGCGACCGCGATGTCACCCGACGGGCGCTACATCGCGGTTCCGACCCGCGACAGCCTGGTCTGGTGGGATCTGGACGCGGGGACGATCGCCGGCCGCGTTCCCGCACCTCAGAACATGGGAAGCGGGCTGTGGTTCGGCTCCGACGGGCATTCCCTGCTCGTGAAGACCAGCAACGGCAGTACCGGACTGGCCTCCGTGGACATGGCCGGCGGCGCCGCGCGGACCGTGGTGGTGCCTGCTGAGCACCAGGGGATCCTGCCCTCCGGGGACCGGACCACCGTCGCCGTCGTCCAGACCCACGACCCCGGACAGGGCAGTGGCACGAAGAGCACCGTACGACTGATCCGGGTGTCCGACGGATCCGTGGTGGGGAAACCTTACGAAACCACGGAGACGATCGCCCCGGCGACCGAACTGACCGCGGCGAGCGCCGACGGCCACCGGATCGTGATCAACGAAGCCGCCAAACTGACGCTCCTGGACCTCGACCGGGGAAAAGCCGTCGCGTTGGTGGACGAACCGGGCCACCTGTACGAGCACGCGTCCGCTCTCCTCTCCAGCGGCGGGAAGGAGTACCTCGCCGGTCAGGGACGGAGCTCCATCTCCTACACCGAGATCCCCGCGGGCGAGGAGGACACGGCCGCGGCCGACACCGTCCACCTCAGTCGGGACGGCAGAAAGCTCACCACCCGCCTGACGGGCGGCACCGACCTCGAACTCCGCGAGCCCGGGCTCGACCCCGGAAGGCTCCTGACCAGAACAGCCCTGCCACAGCCCGCCTGGAAGGGCAAAGGCGACCGCCTCCTGTCCAACCGGGACGACACGCTCATCGCGCTCCGGGACGGCCCGAACACCGTCTCCGTCCGTGATGCCTCCACCCTACGAGCGGTCGCCCGCATCACCGCGGCACCACCACCCCAGGGCGACTCGGCAGCCGAGGACTTCAGCTACTTCTTCGACGGGGCCGACCGCCTGGTGACGGTCTCCGGCACCCAGATCCAGCAGTGGGAGGCCAGAACCGGCGTCCGGTTGGCACAGTACGACGCGGCGGCGTTCCATCCCCGGGCCGACAAGCCCGGCACGCCACAGATGTACGTCGGCCCGTACTGGCAGGAGGGAAAGCTGACCGTGGTCGTGCACGACGACCCCGTGATCCGTGTCGTCGACATCGGCACCGGCACCGGCACCGGCCACACCGTCACGTCGCTGAACCCGGGCATCACCGACCTGATCGCGGCCCGGTTCGACGAGAGCGGCCGCTACCTGGCCGTTCTCCGCCGCAACAGCGTCATCGAACTGTGGCGGCTCGACCCCCTGCAGAGGGAGATCGGCCCCCTCCCCACCACCAGCACACCGGGCCAGAACGCGGCCATCACCCGATTCGTCGACACCCAAGGCCATTTCATGATCGCGGCCAACAACTCCATCCGGATCTACCAGGTCGGCGGCCAACCTTCCGTGGACTCCTACGACTTCCGCAACGTGACCGACAACAGTCTGCAGGAGCCGCTCACGTTCCTGGACGCCACCAACGACGGAAAGACCTTCCTCATCCGCACCGAGAACGACTACGTCCACCGGATCGTCCTCGACCCCGACGCTTGGCAGCGGAGCCTGTGCCGCATCATCAACTACCGCTCCTTCACCACCGATGAACGACGCACCCTGCCGGTCCGGGTACCCGACCGCCCCCTCTGCCTTCCCCCCAAGCCCTGAAGCTGCGGACGGCCCCGGAATCGACGCCGACTGCGCGGTGAACGCGCAGATCCGGGCTTCCACCCGCAACGGCTGGACGTGATCTCGCGCTTGTCGCCCTCCCGACCACCCGCGCCCTCCCGACCACCCGCGCCCTCACTCCGGCTGCGGGCGGTGGTTGTGGAACAGGACGGTCCCCTCCACCAGGCCCTTCTCCACCACCGCCGGGGTGGCGCGCAGCCACTGGAGTGCCTCCGCACTCGTCGGGGTGTCGGCGACCAGCTTGTAGAAGGACAGGTAGCCCGCCACGCGTTCCAGGAGCACGCTGTTGGGGATCGGGATCGCCGCCCCGAAGGCGTCGAGGGGATCCCGGCCGGCGGCCCGGTAGCTGTCCATCGTGTGGAACTCGCCGGCGAGTCGGCTGCGCTCGGGCGTGAGCCGGTCCCCGGGGATCGTCTTCAGGATCGCGGAGAGTTTCCCCTGGCTCTTGCTGTAGCTGTCACCCATGGCGAGTTTGAGCGCCGCGGCCGCCTCTTCGCCGAACGCGCGCAACTCGGTGGAGATCTTCCGCTGCGCCATCGTCTGCGGCTTCTCCTGGGACTTGAAACGACCGGTGACCGAGTCGAGCGCGTGCTGCATCTCATGGGTCACGGTCGCGGCGAATTCCCGCAGTTCGAGCGGTGAGGCCTGGTCCTTGGGCGGGGTGATCCGCAGCGCGCCGCCCTCTCCTTCGTTGCTGAGCGCGAACAACGCGCGCGCACCCCTGATGTCCGTCTGCTCGTCGATCTCGATGGTGATCGCGGACTCCTCCAAGGCTTTGAACAACTCCCGGTAGGGGACGCTGAATCCGTCACCTTCCTGCTCGCCGGACGCCTGTTGGAGCAGTTCCGCGAAACGGTCCGGCGAGAGGTGCTGCCGTGACCAGTCGGCCTTGGCGTAGGTGATGGCGCGCTGGACGACCGGCTCACCGGGACGGGCGGCCGGCGCGTCCCCCGTCCTCCTCTGGACGGGGGACCGCTGTACCGGTGCGCCCGCCCCGACGACGGCCTGCGGGTGACCGCACCCCGCACCGTGCTGGTGCCTGGACCGCTCGATCACCCGCGAGACCGCGGCGTTGCCGATGCCGCGCTGCAAGGCGAGGACAGTCTGCGCAGACACGCCCCCGAGGCTCAACCCCAGTCCGTCGGCCGCCGGATCGGCCTTGCGCGGCAGGTCGCGGCGCCGCTGCGGCTCCGACGGCTTGCCGGGGTCTTTCGCGTGCATGGGGAACCCCTCCGGAGGCGCGACAGGTGTTCCCTCCGGCATATCCGGCCGGACTGTCGCCGCGCAGCACAACGGACGATCGGGCACCGATCTGTGCTCCAAAGGGCACGCAACGGCCGGGGTGCGCACCCGTGCTGTGCCCGGTGCGTCCCCGGCCCCGCCGGCGTGGTCAAGGAGGAGAACACGCCGGTGTCGAACGGATCAGCTGTTGCCGCCGCTGCTACCGCCGCCGTTGTTGCCGGTACCACCACCGTTGTTACCGCCGCCGTTGTTGCCGCCCCCGTTGTTGTTGCCGCCCCCGTTGTTGCCACCGCCGCCGGTGGTGGGAGGCGGCGAGAGCAGGTTGAGCAGGTCGCCCAGAAGGTTGGGCTTGTAGATGTACGTGTTGCCGCAGTTGTTCGAGAAGCCCGCGTCCTGGCCGACCACGCATGCGATGCCGACGTCTCCGCCACGCCTGTCCGTGCCGCCATGGCCGCCGGAGCCGGCGACGGCCCAGCTCGCGTCCGCAAGAACGAGAGCACTGGCAGCAGCTGCAACGACAGCGAATTTCTTGATCATCTCTCCACCTCTTGGTTGGTGACTTCGCTTCATGCTGCGGAATCCACGCATGCCACCACCGCACGGCAGGGCGGTTAAATCGTAAAACTCGATAATATTTCACCCAATTCACCCAGGGTTGACGGGCCGCCACCGCAGGGCAATCGGCTCACCGGACCCTGGTCAGACCACGGAGCCGACCCGCCGCCTGGCCGACTCCCCGACTCAGAAGCCCGCCGTGTCGAGTTCGAGGCTCAGCGGAGGCGGTAGCTGCAGGGGGGTGCCGAAGGGGTGCGGCCCTTCCACCCGGGTGTAGCCGAGCCGGCCCGGCTGGGAGAGCAGCGTGCAGGTGCGTTCCTGCCGGTCGACCAGGAGGTACACGGGCGCACCGAACTGCGAGTAGCGCCGGCGCTTGGCGGTCCTGTCGGTTTCACCGTTCGACGGTGATGTCACTTCGACGACGAGCACGGTCTGGTCCGGGAGGAGCGCTCCCTCCGTCTTCGCCAGCTCGGCGGGCACGACGGCCAGATCCGGCACGTAGAAGTTCTCCGTGCCGGGCAGGTCGAGGTTCCCGGAGCCGGCACGGAGGTCGAGCTCGCGCATGCGAGGGCCGATCTGCTCACGGATCAGGTCGACAGCACTCTCGTGGGCCCAGGACGGTGACACCGGGGTGATGACTCCCTCTACGATCTCGACACGGTCACCCGCAATATGCCGAATTGCATACTTCAGGGCCTGCTCCGGATTCGGCACCTGGCTGTAGTCACCTGGGCCGGCGTGCGCTGTACTCACGTGCTGCTCTCCTGTCCGGGATCTCAACCCGCAGAACGGACCAGTGACAGTCTGACGTGTCCGCCCCTGGGCGCCACGACATGACGTCACGATGCGCCGGCGTGACACCGGCGGCGGCCGGCGGCCGTGTTCAGGGGGCCGCGAACAGCCGGGGGAAGCCCGGGGCCAGCCACGGCCGGCGGCCCCAGGCGAGCACCTTGCCCCGGGCGAGGGCGCCGGTGGCGGTGTAGCGGCCCAGCGCGATGAGGAAGAACGCCACCGGGCCGGTGAGGATCGTGCAGTCCGGGCGGCGCGGCGGCTCCTGGCTCACCACGGCGGCACCGTCCGTGAAGGTCACCGCGAACCCGCCCAGGCCGCGCACCCGAAGCCGGTAGCAGGCGCTGTGGCCGGCCGCGGCGCGCGCGTCCAGCACCCGTGGCATCGCCGTCCGCAGGAAGGGCATCGTCAGCCCGACGCGGTGCCGGTCGAGCGGGTGCGGCCGCCCGAGCGCGACGGCGATGTCGTAGAGGTGGCCCAGCATGTGGGTCAGCAGGTAGGCGCCGAGGGTGTCCAGGTCCATCGGGCCGAGCGGGGTCAGCACCGGCTCGGTGCCGCCGCGCGCGCCGGCCGCCGCCGTGAACTCCCTTGCCTGCCGGGCGATCACCCCGGCGAGCACGGTCAGGTCCCGCTCCGGCCGCCTGGCCAGCGAGGCCGCGTTCGCGGCGGCCAGCGACCCCGGACTGCCGTCCCCGTACGGCCGTTCCTCGCCGGCGGCCAGTGCGGCCATCAGCTCGTTGGCCATCGCCAGGTGGGCGGCGGCCTCGCCGACCGTCCACTCGGCGCCGGGTATCGGGGTGTCGCCGCGGCCGCCGGCGAGCAGGGCGACGGCCTCGTCGCCGACGGCGGTGACGGCCTCGAAAAGCGCGGTGCGCGCGGCACCGGGGACGTGCTCGGGGAGCGGGAGGGTCATGGTGGTGAAGACTGACCGACCCCGGCACCGCTGTCCAGACCCGCGACACGGTCCGGTCCGGCCCCTGACCATCGCGGCCCGCCTGGACGACGAGAGCCGGTCGGCCCGCTATCGGGCCCCGCAGGCCCCTACGCTCGGCTGAAACCGTGGCTGCGCTCCACCTTCGCCACGTGCAGCGTGTAGTTCTGGTACCACTCGGCCTGCCCGCGCTTCTGCGCCGCGCGGTGCTCGACGTTGCTCCGCCACTCCGTGAGGGCGTCGGCGTCGCGGAAGTATCCGACAGTGATGCCCAGGCCGCCGGGAGTCTGGGCGTGGTCCATCCCCAGGTATCCGGGGACGTCCTTCACCAGGTCTTCCATGCGTGCGCTGGTCTCGCTGTAACCGCTCTGGTCCTGGGTCCGCACTGTCGTGAAGACGGCCAGGTAGTAGGGGGGTTCATAGGCCTCAACGGGCGCGACAGGCGCTTCGGGGTGATCGCTCATGGCGCCACCGTAAGGCGGGACGCGCCGAATGATCCAGTTCTTTCCTGAACAGCTGATGCGCCTTGCGTCCTCGTCCCGCTGTCAGCTCCCGGAGGAGGTGGCGGGGGCGAAGGCGAGCGCGGTGTCGTGGCCGCCGAATCCGGCCGATGTCTAGAAGGTGAGCGTGATGCAGCCGCTGCCGCCCGCGGTGCCCGCGGTGCCGTCCTCACCGGGGGTCTGGGGGTCGTCGAAGTTGCCGACGTAGTCCTGGCCGTCGCCGCCGTCGCCGCCGCCCCCTCCGTCGCCGGTGCCCACAGGGCAGGCGGCCGGCACAGGGGCCCCCGCCGCACCGCCTTCGCCACCCACGCCGCCCGTGCTGCCGGGGACGGTCTGACCGACGGTGGCCGGTGTCACGTCGACGCCTTCCTCGCCACCCGCGCCGAGGTCACCGTCGGATCCGCCTGTGCCGCGGGGCCCTCCGCCCTTGCAGGCGGAGGCGGGGACGCTCCCTCCGCCATGGCCTCCCTCGCCCCCGGTGCCGCCGAGCACGCTACCCGCGCCCCCGCCCCCGGGGCGTGACCCGCCGTCCACGGCTGCCAGGACGACTGCCCCGCCGGTGAGGGTGGACCGGCCGCCGGCGCCCCCGGCGCCGCCGTCGACGCCCGGGTCGGCCTCCTCACCCTGTG
>NZ_JBHWIR010000174.1:0-9182 GCF_042731835.1 Kitasatospora sp. NPDC059817
CCGCCGGCGGGGGGCGGCGGCCCGGGGGGCGCGGCCCCCCGCGGGGCGGGGGGGGGGGGGCGGCCCGGGCGCCCCCCCCCCCCCCCCCGCCCAGGGGGGCCGCGGCTCAGGCGGCGGTCAGGCGGGCGGTCCTGCGGTGTTCCGTCATGCCGGAGACCAGCTGGTCGCGGATGCGGGCGGGGACCTGGGGGGCGAAGCGGGCCAGGTAGTGGGCCAGGTGGGCCTCGTCGTCGACGAGGAAGGGCAGGTCGAAGACGAGGAGCTTGCGCACCGCCAGCAGCGGCACGGGCGCGCGCAGCGGCCTGAAGGAGCCGTTCCACAGGCCCCCCTCCTCGCAGACGGGGTGGAACTGGCCGATCATCAGGCCCTGTTCGACGAACTCGTCCTTGGCCTTGCGCTGCGCCTCGTCCAGCGCGGTGGAGTCGGCCCGGTCCAGGCCCGGCAGTACCAGCAGGACGGTCAGCAGCTCCCGGTCCGACTCCTCCGTCAGGTCGGCCAGCAGCCGCTCGTACCAGGCGCGCAGCTCGCCGACCAGCGCGGGCAGGTCGCCGCCCGCGCGGGTGTCGGCGACGGCGATGTGGAACAGGCCGCGGCGCAGCGAGGGCTGGGTGTAGGGGCAGACGGGGCCGCTGCGCCCGAGGTCGGGGTGGGCGGTGGTGAGGAAGCGCCGGCTCCAGGCGAGGATCTCGGCGGCCTCGGGGTGGTGGTCGGCGGCGCCGGCGTCGATCTGCTCGGCGGAGTAGACGCGCAGCGCGGTGTCGACGCGCAGTGCGGTGCCGCTGTGCAGTGCGGTGCCGCCGTGCAGCGCGGTGTCGATGTCGAGGGTGTGGGTGGTCATCGGGGGCCCCGCCACACGGGGGTCAGGCGGGGGCCGCCGGCGGGCAGGGCGATGGCCTCGCCGAAGCGGGTGAAGCCGCCGGCGCCGCAGACCCGGGCGCCGCCGGGGGAGCTGGTCTCGGCGTAGGCGGCCTGGCCGTCGTGGTCGACGCGGGCCAGGAAGGCGCGCAGGAGGGCGGTGCCGGTGCCGGTGCGGCGGGCGTCGGGGTGGGCGCCGACGAACGCCAGGTAGTGGTGGGGGCGGTGGCGCGGGTGGCGGCGGGCCTGGAGACGGGTGATGGCGGCCAGGCGGCGGGCGGATTCGGGGTGGGCGTCGGCGTCGACGGCCGCGTCCAGGGCGCGGGCGGCCGTCTGGTCCTGCTCCCCGGGGTGTTCCCACACGCCGGGGGGCAGGAAGAGCAGCGCGCCGACGGGGGCGTGGTCGTCGGGGTGCTGGGCGGTCAGGGCGCCGCCGTGGGCCAGGCACTGGTCGACGTGGACGCGGAAGAAGGCGGGCAGGATGCGGGCGCGGTGGGCGTCGTCGGGGAAGGCCCAGCGGGTGAGCGGGTCGTCGTGGAAGGCGGCGGCGAGCACCCGGGCGAGGGCGGGGGCCTCCTCGGGTCGGGCGGGGCGGACCGCGGGGGCCGCGAGGGCGGCGCCCGGCGGGACGGTGGCGGTGGTCAACGGACACTCCTCGGCAGACAGGCGGCGGGACAGCAGGGCGGTCGTACGGGGGGTGCACTCGTACGGCGGGGCGACGGGCGGGTCAGGGCCGGGCGGTGGCGAGCGAGGTCAGGCGCGCGTGCAGGGCCGGCAGGTGGTCCTCGGCCTCGGGCTTGATCAGGACGCTGCGCAGCACCGAGGCCCCCTCGGCGTCCGCCGCCGCTGCCGGGTGGCGGCGGGTGAAGTCGGCGGCGTCCACCCGCAGCAGGCTCAGGTAGAGCGGGTCCTGCTCGTCGGCCATGCCCTGGCGCAGCACGTGCCGGCTGGCGGCGTCGACGGCGGACATCGGTGTCCCGCCGGGGGTGGGGTGGTAGGTGACGATGTCCAGTTGCGGGCGCTGGTGGAGGGTCAGGTGCGGGCTGTCCTCGATCAGGTCCGCCCAGGCCAGGGCCGCGCGCCGCCCGCCGGCCAGGACGGCGCCCAGGCCCTGGGGGGTGAGCGGCAGCAGTTGCAGGGTCAGCCACAGGGCGGCGGCCGCGGCGCCGGCGCGCGAGCATTCCAGGCTGATCTCGCCCAGGTGCAGTTCGGCGTCGGTGAAGTAGGTGTAGGGGGAGTCGTGGGCGAAGTGGCGGCCGATGTCGGGGTCGGCGAACAGCACCGCGCCGCAGCCGTAGGGCTGCAGGCCGTGCTTGTGCGGGTCGACGGTGACGGAGTCGCAGCCGGCGATGGCCCGCCACGGCGCCGGGTCCAGGCGCAGGGCGGCGGCCTGGGCGTCGTCGGTGGCCAGCAGGGCGAAGAACCCGCCGTAGGCGGCGTCCACGTGCACCCGCACCCCGTGGCGGCGGGCCAGTGCCAGCACCTCGTGCACCGGGTCGACGGCGCCGAGCCCGGTGGTGCCGGCGGTGACGACCACCGTGCCGACGCGGCCGGTGGCGAGCAGGTCGGCCAGCGCGTCGACGTCCATGCGCCCGTCCGCGTCGGCGGCCACCGCGTGGCCCTCGACGCCCAGGACGTGGCACATGCGGCTGTGCGTGTAGTGGGACTGCGCGCTGTAGGCGACGCCGCGCCCGGGGTGGCTCTGGCGGGCCACGTACAGGGCTTCCAGGTTGGCGATGGTGCCGCTGCTGGTGAGGTGGCCGACGTGGCGGGGCAGGCCGAACATGGCGGCCAGCTGGGCGACGCACTCGCGTTCCATGTCGTTGGTGGCGGGCCCGCCCTCGTAGGCGTGGTTGTTGGGGTTGAAGCGCATCGCCGTCAGGTAGCCGACGACGGCGGCCGGGTGCGGCGGCTTGACCATCTGCCCGGCGTAACGGGGGTGGAAGAACGGATAGTTGTGCTCCAGGCGCTTGGCGAAGCGCTCGAACGCGGCGGCGAAGTCCGCGTCGTCCACCTGGTGCGAGGGGTGCGGGCTGTACGGCCCGAACCGCTCTCCCCACTGCTCGGCGACCTCGGCCGCCCTCGGCAGCCAGTACCGCAGGTCCACGCTCCGGCCCTTCCCTTCGAGGGATCCTCCAGTGTTCTGCGAGCCACGGTGACCGCCCGCCGCAAGCGGCCCGCAACACCCGCAGCTCACCGCGCGCCCCGCCCGCAACCCGCCCCGCGCGCTCCACCGGGCCTCAGCCGGACCCCAACCGGGCGCAAGGATCCGCTGCTGCAATCACCCCCGGAACCCGCCCCCGCCCCACCCGCCGGGGCCGCACGGGCACACCGCCACACCGGGCCGGCAGCAGGAGGACGCGCGATGGTGACCAGACGCAGGATGATCGGCGCCGCCCTGGCGACCGGGGGAGGGGTCCTGCTCATGCGCACCACCCTGCGCCCGGCCGCCTCCGTGGAGACCGCCGCCGCCGCGGCCGCCCACACCCACCCGGGCCCTGCCGCCCCCGCCTCCGAGGCCGACCCGGGCCCCGACGCCGGCCCCACCCTGGCACCGAAGTTCACCGCCGCGATGCCCCTGCCCCCGGTGCTCTCCCCCGTCTCCACCGACGGCGCCGCCGACACCTACGCCGTCACCATGCTCAAGGCCTACGCCCGCATCCTGCCCGGGCACCGCACCGACGTCCTCACCTACAACGGCGCCTTCCCCGGCCCCGTCATCCGCGCCCGCTCCGGACGCCCGGTCGTGGTGCGCCAGACCAACCTGCTGGACGACCCCGTCTCCGTCCACCTGCACGGCGCCCGCGTCCCCGTCGCCTCCGACGGCGGCCCCATGAACCTCCTGGACGCCGGCGCCACCCGCACCTACACCTACCCCAACGACCAGCCCCACGCGAGCCTGTGGTTCCACGACCACGCCCACCACCTGGAGTCCGAGCACGTCTACCGGGGCCTGGCCGGCACCTACCTGATCACCGACGCCACCGAAGCCGCCCTGCCGCTGCCCGCCGGCCGCTACGACCTGCCCATCGCCCTGCGCGACGCCCGCTTCGACCCCCAGGGCCGCCTCGTCTACCGCATGGACGACCCCCTCAACCGCACCACCATCCTCGCCAACGGCCGCCCCTGGCCCAAGGTCGAGGTCGCCGCCCGCAAGTACCGGCTGCGCCTGCTCAACTCCTCCAACCTGCGCTTCTTCTCCCTGCGCCTGGCCGACGGCGGCCCCCTCACCCAGATCGGCTCCGACGGCGGCCTGCTGGAACGCCCCCACGTCACCGACACCGTCGACCTCTCCCCCGGGGAGCGCGCCGACGTCGTCGTCGACTTCTCCCGCTACCCGGTCGGCTCCAGCATCGTCCTCACCAACTCCATGCCCCCCGGCCCCGCCGAACACGTCGGCCAGGTCCTGCGCTTCGACATCACCCGCGCCGCCGACGACCCCAGCCGCGTCCCCGCCCAGCTGCGCACCCTGCCCGCCCTGGGCGCGGCGGCCCGCGAGCGCACCGTCGTCCTGGAGTACCAGGAGAAGCCCGGCGCCGCCCCGCTGGGACTGATCGACGGCAAGGTGTACGACCCGGCGCGGGTGGACGCCTCGGTGGCGTTCGGCACCTCGGAGATCTGGACGGTCGTCAACGCCAACAAGGACGTCCCGCACAACTTCCACCTGCACCTGGTGCAGTTCCGGGTGCTGGCGCGCAACGGCGCCGCGCCCGGCCCGGCGGAGTCCGGGCTGAAGGACACCGTGCGCCTGCTGCCGGGGGAGAGCGTGCGCCTGCAGGCCCTCTTCGACTCCTACCGCGGCCGCTACCCCTATCACTGCCACCTGCTGGACCACTCCGCGATGGGCATGATGGCGCAGCTGGAGATCACCTGACCACCTTCTGTCTGCCCCCCGCCGGGCCGCCCGCCCCCCGCAGGCGGCCCGGGGGCCCGGCCGTCAGCCGGCGTGGATGCCCTGGCCCGGCGCCAGGATCCCCGCCGGATCCCACCGCCGCTTGGCCCGCTCCACCCGCTCCCACAGACCGCCGTAGTGGCGCCGCCAGTCCGCCCCCGTCATCCCCGGCACCGCCCCGATCAGGTAGCGCTTGCCGCCCAGCTCCACCGCCCGGTCGTACAGCCGCCGGTTGCGCTCCAGCATCGCCGCCGTGTCCGCCCCCGGCGCCGGGAACGCCAGCAGGTCGAAGTGCCAGCCCACCGGCTCCTGCGGCAGCACCGCCAGCGGCGCCCCCACCCGCGCCCGCGCGTACGGGTAGAACAGCAGCAGCCCCGCCCCCAGGTCCTCCGCCGTCAGCAGCGCGGTCGCCTCCCGCATGAACACCCCCACCGTCGAGGCGGGCAGGAACAGGCTCAGCCACGGCTTCGGCAGCCCCCAGAACCCGGCCGCCCGCAGGTACCCCGCGAACGCGTCCACCCGGAACGCGTACTCGCGCCAGCTCTGCTCCACCACCGTCGTCTCGCCCGCCACCCCGTGCAGCCCCGCCAGCAGCGCCTCCCGGTCCACCGCCCGCCCGGCGTCCCCGTAGGCCACCAGCTCCGCCGTGTAGCGCCACCGCTGCCCGTCCGCGCTGCGCACCACGTTGCCGACCTGGAGGTCGAAGCGGCCCTGGGCCAGCACCTTCTCCTGGTCCGCGCGGTAGAGGTCCGCGTCGTCGTAGGCCAGGGTGAACACGGTGGCGCGCTCGCGCGCCGGCACCAGGGCGAGCGTGGCCCGCACGATGATCCCCACCTGCCCGCCGCCGGCCAGCACCGCCTCGAACAGCTCCCGGTTGTGCTCGCGCGAGGCCGTCACCAGCTCGCCGGTGCCGGTCACCACGTCCAGCGACCGCACGGTGTCCGCCTGCAGCCCGTGGCGCTGCACCGCCCCGCCGATGCCGCCCACGCTCAGCGTCCCGCCCACCGACAGGTGCAGGTAGTCCGTCAGGCACGGCGGCATCCAGCCCGCCGCCAGCGCCGCGTCCGTCAGCTGCGCCCAGGTGGCGCCCGCCTCCACCACGGCCCGCCCGGGTTCGACGGAGAGGATCCGCGACAGCCCGCGCGCGTCGATCGCGATGCCGCCGCGGGGGTTGGCCTGGCCGTAGCTGGAGTGCGACTCCAGCCCGCTGTCGCCGCCGACCGCCTGGTCGCCGCTCTGCCCGTTGACCGCCACCGGGATGCGGTGGCGGCGGGCGAAGGCCACCACCTTCTGGACGTCGCGCACCGAGGCCGGGCGCAGCACCGCGCGGGGCGAGGCGGTGACCAGGTGCCCGAAGTCGGAGGAGAACCGTTCCACGTCGGCGCCCCGCAGGGCCACCGTGCCTTCCAGGGCGGGCAGTTGATCCACGTTCTCGCCCGGCTCGGCGGCCCAGGCGCGGGCGGCGGTGTTCCAGCCGACGACGGCGGCGCCGGCGCCGGCGATCAGTGCGCGGCGGGACAGACCTGAACTGCTCATATCAGCGTTTCTCCGATCAGTCGTCAAATAGGGATTGTTGTACCGCAACCACCCCGCGACCACCTACCTCCCCGCACGCCCCTCCTGCTCCAGCCCCGCCAGCGCGGCCGCGATGTACTCCGGCATCCGCATCTGGTAGGCCGGGGCGCCGGCGGGGATGTGCGCGCAGGCGGCCCGCGCCTCCTCCAGCAACGCCCGCCGCGCCTGGGGCAGATGGGCCACCCGCGGCGAGTCGGCCGCCGTCCACAGCACGTAGGCGAGCTTGTAGGCGTACACGGGCGGGCTGACCGGGAACAGCGCCCGATACACCCACAGCCCCTCCGGGGCGTCCAGGACCCACTCGTTGTGGCTCAGCAGCCGCACCCGCGCCTTGAGCACCAGGTCCCTGTGCGCCGCGTCCTCGTGCGCCACGTCCTTGTGCGTCGTCATCCTCGCGTCCCCCTTCGTCCGTTCACCGCCCACCGCCTGCGGCGCCGTACGGCCCGTGCGCAGCACGGCGCGCGCCCCGGCCGCCCTGGGCAGGGGGCCGGCGCGTGGCCGAAGGAGTGGATGCGGACGAGTCTGCGGGCTGCGCCCGCCGCCCGGCAAGGTGTGATCCGGGTGCTCTGCGTCCTACCGAAACCCCCCGCTGAACTGGCACAATGGGGCTCGGTACACGCCGGGATCCCCGGCCGCGAGGCCCCTGCCGTGCGGGGCTAGCCTGGTCGCATGTTCGTACTTGAGCTGACGTACACCGCCCCGCTGGAGCGCATCGACGCCGCCCTGCCGCAGCACGTCGAGTGGCTGCGCGGGCACTACGAGGCCGGCACCTTCCTCGCCTCGGGCCGCAAGGTGCCGCGCGAGGGCGGGGTGATCATCGCGCTGGGCGAGGACCGCGCCGCGGTCGAGGAGCTGACCCGCACCGACCCCTTCGCCCGCGAGGGCCTGGTCGCCTACACGGTGACCGAGTTCCTCGCCACCACCACCGCCCCCGCCCTGGACGCCTACCGCCAGCAACTGCCCGCCTGAACCCCGGCCCCTGAACCCCGGCCCCTGAACTCCGGCCCCGCTGTGCCCCGCCCCGCCTCGCGGTTCGGGGCACGGTCGCGTTCTGGCTACGATCGGTGGCACGGGGCAAGGACGCGTACGGGAAGTTGGCGGGAGAAGACGGATGGCACACGCACGGGCCGGGCAGTTGGCACAGCCGGATGACCTGGTGGATGTGGCGCGGCTGGTGACGGCGTACTACGCGCTGAACCCGGACCCTCAGGAGGTCGGCCAGCGGGTGGCGTTCGGCACCTCGGGCCACCGCGGGTCCTCGCTGGACGCCGCGTTCAACGAGGACCACATCGCCGCGACCACGCAGGCGATCTGCGAGTACCGGGCCCAACAGGGCATCGCAGGACCGCTGTTCCTGGGCGCCGACACGCACGCGCTCTCGGAGCCGGCGAAGGTGACGGCGGTGGAGGTGCTGGCCGCCAACGGCGTGCAGGTACTGCTGGACGCGGCCGACGGCTACACCCCCACGCCCGCGGTCTCGCACGCGATCCTGGCCCACAACCGGCGCAGCCCCCGGGCGCTGGCGGACGGCATCGTGGTCACCCCCTCGCACAACCCGCCGCGCGACGGCGGCTTCAAGTACAACCCGCCCAGCGGCGGCCCGGCCGGCTCGCAGGCCACCGGCTGGATCCAGGACCGCGCCAACGAGCTGATCCGCGAGGGCCTGCGCGGCGTCAAGCGCGTCCCGTACGCGCGGGCGCTGGCGGCGGCGACCACCGGGCGCCACGACTACCTGGGCACCTACGTCGAGGACCTGCCCGCCGTCCTCGACCTGGACGCGGTGCGCGCGGCCGGGCTGCGCATCGGCGCGGACCCGCTGGGCGGGGCGTCGGTGGCGTACTGGGCGCGCATCGCCGAGACGCACCGCCTGGACCTGACGGTGGTCAACCCGGTCACCGACCCGACCTGGCGGTTCATGACGCTGGACTGGGACGGCAAGATCCGCATGGACTGCTCCTCGCCGTCCGCGATGGCCTCCCTGATCGGCCGCAAGGACGAGTACGCCATCGCCACCGGCAACGACGCGGACGCCGACCGGCACGGCATCGTCACCCCCGACGGCGGCCTGATGAACCCCAACCACTACCTGGCGGTGGCCGTCGACTACCTGTACCGCCACCGCGCGGACTGGCCCGCCGACGCCGCGGTCGGCAAGACGCTGGTGTCCTCCTCGATGCTGGACCGGGTCGCCGCCGACCTCAAGCGCGAACTGGTCGAGGTGCCGGTGGGCTTCAAGTGGTTCGTCGACGGGCTCGCGGAGGGCTCGATCGCCTTCGGCGGCGAGGAGTCGGCCGGAGCCTCGTTCCTGCGCCGCGACGGCGGGGTGTGGACCACCGACAAGGACGGCATCCTGCTGGCCCTGCTGGCCTCCGAGATCACCGCCGTCACCGGCGCCACCCCCAGCGCCTACTACCGTGAGCTGACCGAGCGCCACGGCGCCCCCGCCTACGCCCGCGTGGACGCCCCGGCCGACCGCGAGCAGAAGGCCCGCCTGGCCCGGCTCTCCCCGCAGCAGGTCACCGCGGGCGAGCTGGCCGGCGAGGCGGTGACCGCGGTGCTGGCCGAGGCGCCCGGCAACGGCGCGCCGATCGGCGGCATCAAGGTGTGCACCGACAACGCCTGGTTCGCGGCCCGCCCCTCGGGCACCGAGGACGTCTACAAGATCTACGCCGAGTCCTTCCTCGGCACCGGCCACCTGGCCCGGGTGCAGGAGGAGGCCCGCGCCCTGGTCGGCGAGGTCCTCGGCGCCTGATCCCCGCGCCCGGGGGGGGGGCGCGCCCCGGGGCCCCCCCCCCCCCCCCCCCCGGTGGAGGGGGCCCCCCCCCCCCCCACCCGCCCCCGCCCGGGGGGGGTATAAAAA
>NZ_JBHWIR010000174.1:9192-10467 GCF_042731835.1 Kitasatospora sp. NPDC059817
TGCCCGCCCGCGCCACGGCCCCCGGGCCCGGGGGGCTGGGGGGGGCCCGCGCCCGGGGGGGCGGGGACCGCGGCGCCTTCCCCCCGCCCCGGGGGGGCCCCCGCCCGGGTCCCCGGCCCGGGGGCACCCGCGTTTTCGGGGCCCCTCGCCCTCACGGCGCTGTCCCGCGCGCCCCGCCGCCCCGCGCGCGCCCTCGCCGCGTGCTCAGCCGAACGGGCCCTGCTCGGTGAAGCGCCGCAGCGACCGGGCGAACGCCTCGGCCTCCCCGGGCGGCCAGGAGGCGAGCGCCTCCTCGATGCCGCCGGCCAGGCGCCCGCGCATCACCGCCACGGTGCGCTCGCCCGCGCCGGTCAGGGTCAGCAGGGTGGCGCGCTGGTCGTGCGGGTCGGCCTCGCGGCGCAGCAGCCCGGCCTCCTCCAGACGGGTGGCGCGGCGGCTGACCCCGGAGCGGTCCAGGCCGATCTCGGCGGCCAGGTCGGCGGCGCTGCGCGCCCCGGTGCGGGCCAGGCCGGAGAGCACGGGGTAGGTGACCTCGTCCACCGCCTCGCCCAGGCCCTCGGTCAGGCGCCGGTAGAGCGCGGCGCGGGCGGGGCGGCGCAGCAGGACGGCCAGGGCCTGGGCGACGGTGTCCCCGAGGCCGGGGGCAATTTCAGGGGCGGGGTCGGGGATTTCGGGGGAGTGGTCCACCCCCCGATCATAGCGTGCGCGACGCACGCGTTCCTGGGGTACGCTCATCCCATGAAGCGTGCGCCACGCACGCATTGTCGGATTCCGAGAAGGGAACCCCCATGCCCGCCACCGCCCCCCGCACCACCATCGCCGCCGCCCTCGGCGACCTGCTCTTCACCCCCGGCCTCGACCTGGAGACCGCCGTCGAGCGCCACTTCACCCCCGACTACCGCCAGCGCACCGACGGCCGCTGGGACGACCGCGCCGCCTTCACCGACCACATCCGCCACCTGCGCGCCGTGGTCGCCTCCGGCCGCGTCCAGGTCCACGAGGAACTCCACGACGGCGACCGCACCGCCACCCGGCACACCGTCGACGTCCTCAAGACCGACGGCACCCGGGTCTCCATGGAGGTCTACCTCTTCGGCCGGTACGCCCCCTGCGGACGCCTGCGCCGCATCGAGGAGACCACCCTGCTGCTCGCCGGAGCCGAGGCCGACCGCAACCTCGGCTCCGCTCGCTGAGACCCCCGCCCGCTGAGGGCCCCCGCCTGTTCGAGGATCAGGACCGCGACGGTGCCGGCGCCGGCACCGTCGCCACCACCGC
>NZ_JBHWIR010000174.1:10477-15708 GCF_042731835.1 Kitasatospora sp. NPDC059817
ACATCAACACTGGCTTGGTCGTGGGCAGCTTCCTCTGTTTATAACACCCCGTACCAGGCCCGCGCCGGGGCCGGCGCCGCCCCCGACGCCACCTCCGCCGCCGCCGGCGCACCCGCCCGCGCGTCCCGCGTGGTCGCCGCCGCCGTCACCGCCGCCACCAGCGCCAGCCCCGCCGCCGCGAACGGGAACCACCGCCCGCCCAGCACCGCGATCGCCGCACTGCCCGCCACGCCCCCGGCCGCCGTCCCCAGGTACAGCGCACTGCTGTTCAGCGAGATCAGCAGCGGCGCGTTCCCCGGATCGATCGACGCCAGCCGGTGCGGCAGCGCCACCGACACCGCCCACCCCGCCAGCGGCACCACCGCCGCGTACACCAGCGCCCCCGGCATGCTGCGCCCCAGCCATGGCAGCGCGGCGAACGCGCCCGCCGCCACCGTCGAGCCGGTCAGCAGCACCCGCCGCACCCCGACCCGGTCCACCAGGCGCCCGCCTAGCCAGCTGCCCGCCACCGACATCACGCCCGCCGTCAGCAGTACCAGGCTCAGCCGGTCCGCGTCGCCCCCGGTCGCCCCCGAGACGGCGGTGGCCAGGTAGATGTAGACGCACTGGAAGGCCAGGAAGAACGCCAGCGTGGTGGCCGCCGCCCCCAGCACCCGCCGCTGCCCCAGCGGGGCCAGGCGCGCCCGCAGCCCCGGCGCCGCCACCGGCGCCGGCAGGTCGCGCAGCAGCAGCGCCAGCCCCGCCAGCGCCGCCACGCCCAGCGCGGTGACCAGCCACATCGTCATCCGCCAGTCGCCGCGCCCCACCCAGGTGCCCAGCGGCACGCCCAGCGCGGTGGCCACCGTCATCCCGCCCAGCACGGTGGCCAGCGCCCGTCCGCGCCGCTCGGGGGCGACCAGGGTGGTGGCCACCGCGTTGGCGGTCGGCGTGTACAGCGCGGCCCCGGCGGCCGCCAGGACCCGGGTGGCCAGCAGCAGGCCGTAGTTCGGGGCGAGCGCGCTGAGCGCGTTGGCCGCGCTGAACACCACGAGCGCGGTCAGCAGCAGCCGCCGGCGCGGCCAGCGGGCGGTGAGCGCGGCCAGCGCCGGGGCCAGCAGCGCGTAGCCGAGCGCGAAGACGGTGACCAGCTGGCCCGCGGCCGGCACGGACACCCCCAGGTCGGCGGCGATCAGGCCGAGGATGCCGGCGACGACCATCGAGTCGGTGCCCATGGCGAAGGTGCCGAGAGCGAGCAGGAGCAGGCGTACGGGCATGGAAAAGCCCCCCGATTGTTTGACGATAGGGCAACAGTTTGACGCTCGTCAAACACTAGGGATGGGTGGATGATTGTCAAACCATCGACGACCCGACGAGGATCACGCGCCATGACCGAAGACGAGCGGCTGCCCCAGCCCACCACCGCCGACATCGACCTCGTCACGGTCCTGCACGCCCTCGGCGACCCCGTCCGGATGACCCTGCTGCTCAGCTACGCCGACGGCGCCGAACACTCCTGCGCCCCCCGCGACCTGGGCCTGGAGCACCTCCACAAGTCGACCGTCTCCCACCACATGCGCGTCCTGCGCGAGGCCGGCGTCACCACCACCCGCGTCGCCGGGCGCAACCGCTTCGTCAGCCTGCGCCGCACCGACCTCGACACCCGCTTCCCCGGCCTGCTCGACGCCCTCCTCACCGGTGCGCCCGCTGCCCCCGCAGCTCCCGCCGCGCCCGCTGGGCCCGCCGTCTCCGGCTGAGGCCTGCGCCCCGGGGCCTATGCCCGCGGTCGTACCCGCCGCCCGGCGCTCCTGCGCCGGCCCGACGCGCCCGCAGGGCCCGACCCGCCACCGTGGGCCCATGACCACCCCGCACACCGTGACCACCCCGTACGCCGCTGCCGCCCCGCAGTTCGGCCGCCGCAGCGCCCTGGCCGCCCTGGCCGCCACCGCTCTGCTCACCGCCGCGGGCACCGCCCCCGCCCGCGCCGCCACCCGCGCCGCCGCCCCGCCCTCACCCCCGGGCCGGCCCCCGCGCCTGATGCTGCCCGCCCCCACCGGGCCCCACCCCGTCGGCACCACCACCCTGCACCTGGTCGACCCCGCCCGCCCCGACCGCTGGGCCCCCACCCCGCGCCCGCGCGAGCTGCGCACCCGCCTCTGGTACCCCGCCGCCCGCGTCGCCGGCCACCCCCGCGCCCCCTGGATGAGCCCCGCCGAGACCGCCCACCTGGAGACCGCCTACTTCCAGGTCCCCGCCGCCGGCCTGGACTGGCCCACCACCCACGCCCACACCGACGCCCCCGCCGAGACCTCGTGCCGCCACCCCGTCGTCCTCAACTCCCACGGCTCCGGCGGCGACTCCGCCTTCAACACCGCTCTCGCCGAGGAACTCGCCTCCCACGGCCACGTCGTGGGGGCGGGGGGCCCCCCCCCGCCCCCCCCGCGCCGGGGGGGGGGGGGGCCCCCCCCCGCCCGACCGCGCCCAATCGCCCCCGCGCGCGCGAGACCCCCCGCCCCCCGCCCCCGCCCCCGGGGCCCCCCCCCGGTGGAACAAAACCCCCCGGGATCGGGGGGCGACTCCGCATTCAACCCCGCTCGCGCCGAGGAACTCGCCTCCCCCGGCCACGTCGTCGCCGCCGTCGACCACACCTTCGACGCCGGCGAGATTGAATTCCCCGGCCACCGCCTGGAAGTACGCGACAAGGCCGCCGTCCAGGCCATGACCGACGCCGACATCGTCGCCTACCGCGCCGCCGACGTCCGCCTCGTCCTCGACCGCCTCACCGACCTCGCCGCCGGCGCCGACCCCGACGCCGACCACCGCCCCCTGCCCGCCGGCCTCGCCCAGGCCCTCGACCCGGAGGCCGTCGCCATGTTCGGCCACTCCATGGGCGGCGCCACCACCGCCCAGGCCCTCCACGACGACCCCCGCATCCGCGCCGGAGCCGTCCTCGACGGCCCCCTCTTCGGCACCTGCGCCACCGCCGACCAGCCGCGCCCCCTGCTGCTCATGGCCTCCACCTGGGCCAGCCCCGCCCGCGACGCCATGTGGGACACCCTGTGGCCCCACCTGACGGGCTGGCGCCGCCGGCTCACCCTCACCCGCTCCGGCCACCTGTCCTACACCGACCTCCAACTCCTCGTCCCCCAGGGGCAGGACGTGATCGCCTGGCCCGCCGACCAACTGGAGCACTTCCTCGGCACCGGCGACCCGCTGCGCGCCGTCACCGCCCAACGCGCCTACCTCACCGCCTACTTCCAGCTCCACCTGCGCCGCCGCCCCACCACCCTCTTCGACGCCCCCTCCCCGCACTACCCCGAGATCACCCTCGACGCCTGAACCGGCCTGAACCGGCCTGAACCGGCCAGGACCCACCGCCCGCGGGGTGCCGGGGCGGCGGGTCCTGGAGTGGGAAGTCGGCCTGTCCGACTTCTCGCGGCGGCGCCGTGCCGGGGCGTCCGTCGGCAGGGGATCGGCAGGGGATCAGTAGGGGATCGGGCGGTTCTCGCGGGCCCACAGCTGTTCGGCCTCGCTCTGGGGCGGGGGCGGGGAGATCCCGTCCATCATCCACAGGTCCCGGGGCGTCTCGTCGATGTGGAACTCGCAGTACAGGCCGCGCCCGGTGGTGTGGGGCGCGAGGAGGGCGGCGAGGGCCTCCCGGGTGCGCTTGCGCAGGTCGGGGTCCTCGGTGTGCCGGGCGATGTGCTCGACCACGATCCGCACCGCGTCGTGCGCGGGCTGGTCGCCCACGTGGAAGGAGTCGGCGCCGATCTCGTGGAAGAGCGTCATCACGTAGAACTTCGGCAGTCCGAAGCGGGTGTAGAACCCGGTGATGTCGGCGGCGAGCTGCTGCTTCTGCCCGGGGGTGTAGGTGCCGGGAGGGTGGTAGACGTGCCACAGCGGCATGGGTGTTCTCCTCGGTGTCGGCCGGCGGTGGCCGGCGGGTTTCGGCGGTTTCGGCGGGGTGCGGGTCAGCGGCGGATGGGGATGGTGAGGCCCTCCACCGGGCCGGGGAGCGCGGACTTGAGCGCCCGGGTGAGGTCGTCGACGAGGACTTCGCGATCGCCGCGCTCGACGCCGTCCAGGACGATGCGGGCCACCTCGGCGGCCGGGATCTTGTCGACGGGCAGGGCCGCCACCATCTCGGTGTCCGCGAAGCCCAGGTGCACGCCGACGACCTGGGTGTGCTGGGCGGCGAGTTCCAGGCGCAGGGAGTTGGTCAGGGACCACAGGGCGGCCTTGGAGGCGCCGTAGGCGCCGGCGCCCGCGCCCCAGGACAGCGCGGAGTGGATGTCGACCAGCGCCCCGCCGCCACGGGCCGCCAGCACCGGCGCGAAGGCCCGGGCGATGCGCAGCGGGCCCAGGACGTTGGTGTCGAAGGTCTCCTGGACCTGCCGCAGGTCGGCGGTGAGCAGCGCTCCCGGGTACAGGACGCCGGCGTTGTTGAAGACGAGGTCGACGTCCTGGACGCGCTCGGCCAGGGCGGCCACCGAGGCGTCGTCGGTGACGTCCAGGGCGAGGACCTCCACCCGTGCGTCCTCGCTGGGTACGGGGGTGCGGGCGGTGGCGTAGACCTTCTTCGCGCCGCGCGCCAGCAGTTCCCCGACGAACGCCCGGCCGAGGCCGCGCAGGCCTCCGGTGACCAGGGCGGTGGAGCCGTCGATCACGGTCATGTGCGTGTTCCTCGCTCTCGGAAGGCGGTGCCCGCAGCCGGGGCACCGCAACGTTTAGATTATTACCATCATCTAAACTGGATGGGGAAGCCCGGATGGGAAAGTAGGACCACCACCACCGCAGGACGAGGAAAGGAACGCAGGCATGCCCCGCGTGTCACGGGCCGAGGCCGAACGCCACCGCCAGGAGGTGATCGACCACACCGCCAGACTGATCCGGGAGCAGGGCTCCGACCAGGTCAGCGTCCCCCAGGCGATGGCCGCCGCAGGCCTGACGCACGGCGGCTTCTACCGGCACTTCGCCTCCAAGGACGACCTCGTCGCCCAAGCCCTCGCCGCCGCCTTCACCGAACGCCGCGAAGCCATGGACCGCCTCGCCGACGACCCCGCCCCCGGCGCGCCCGCTCCCCAACACCCCACCCCCCGCGCCGAGTTCCTCGCCCGCTACCTCTCCACCCTCCACCGCGACAACCCCGGCCAGGGCTGCGCCGCCGCAGCCCGGGGCGCCGCCGCCGCCCGCGCCGCCTTGCGCGGCGCCACCTCCCGGATCCAGACGCTGCTCTACCAGATCCAGAGCCTGGT
>NZ_JBHWIR010000175.1:0-3722 GCF_042731835.1 Kitasatospora sp. NPDC059817
TCTCCACCCTCGAACGCGGCACCCGCCGAAACGACGACCTCGCCAACGCCTACCGCGAATGGCTCACCACCGCTTGACAACCCATAGGAGCATCATCCACCGAGATCCGCCGAGATCCACCGACGCCCGCCCCGCACCGTCCGGCGCCCGAGACACCCGGCCCCCCAAGCGCCTGAGGCGCCTTCCGAACTCAGCTGGAAACGACGTACCCCGCGTCCCGCAGCTCGCCGACCACGGCCGCGCAGTGCTCCGGCCCCTTGGTCTCCAGGTGCAGGTCCACCTCGACCTCGGTCAGCCCCAGCCGCGGGTCGATCCGCACGTGCGCGACGTCCAGCACGTTGGCGTCCAGCCTGGTCAGCACCCCCAGCAGGTCGGCCAGCGAGCCCGGCTTGTCCGCCAGCCGCACCCGCAGCGACAGGTACCGGCCGGCCGCCGCCAGCCCGTGCCGCAGCACCCGCTGCATCAGCTGCGGGTCGATGTTGCCGCCGGACAGCACGGCCACCACCGGCCCCTCGAAGGAGTCCGGCTGCTCCAGCAGCGCCGCGATCGGGGCCGCCCCGGCCGGTTCGACCACCAGTTTCAACCGCTCCAGGCCGAGCAGCAGGGCCCGCGACAGCGCGTCCTCGGAGACCGTCCGGACGCCGTCCGCCAGCGAGTTGATCACCTCGAACGGGATGTCCCCGGGCCGGCCGACCATGATCCCGTCGGCCATCGTGGCGTAGTGCTCCAGTGACACCGGCCGCCCGGCCGCCAGCGAGGGCGGGTACGCGGCCGCGCCCGCCGCCTGCACCCCCACCACCCGGACGTCCGGCCGCAGCGGCTTGACCGCCGCCGCGATCCCGGCCAGCAGGCCGCCGCCGCCCACCCCGACCAGGATGGTCCGCACCTCGGGGCACTGCTCCAGGATCTCCAGTCCGACGGTGGCCTGGCCGGTGACCACGTCCCAGTGGTCGAAGGGGTGGATGAACACCGCGCCGGTCGCCTCCGAGTACCGCTGCGCGGCCTGCAACGCCTCGTCCACCGTGGCGCCGTGCAGCCGCACCTGCGCGCCGTACTCCCGGGTCGCCGCGACCTTGGGCAGCGGCGCCGCGACCGGCATGAACACGGTCGAGTGCACCCCCAGCAGCGCGGCCGCCAGCGCCACCCCCTGCGCGTGGTTGCCCGCGCTCGCCGCCACCACCCCGCCGGCCCGCTGCACCGGCGAGAGCCCGGCGATCCGCACGTACGCGCCGCGCAGCTTGAACGAACCGGTGCGCTGGAGGTTCTCGCACTTCAGGTGGACCGGCGCGCCGATCAGCCCGGACAGGTACCGGCTGCCCTCCATCGGCGTCACCCGGGCGATTCCGGCGAGCATCTTCTGGGCGCCGCGGACGTCGTCGAGGGTGACCGGCCAGTTGTGCATAACGCCAGCCTACGGTGGTCGACACCGGCAATCCGGGACGTCGGGGCTGTTCCCGGGCCCGCTCCGCCCGCGTACGCTGCTGCTTCTGAGCCTCCCTCACCGCACGACGATCGTGAGCCGCGATGACGACGACCTCGCCCCAGGCCACCGACCGCACCGACCCCGTGCACGCCCGACTCCAGTACCAGCTGGCGGTGTTCGCCCGCCGGATGGACCAGGTCCGGACCACCGGCGGCGGTCTCGGCGCGCTGGACCGGGCCGCCTACCTGCTGCTCGACCGCCTGGAGCGGCACGGGCCCGCCAACGTCAAGGCGCTGGCCGAGTCGCTCGGCGTCGACTCCTCCACGGTGACCCGGCAGGTCGCCCCGCTGGTCGCGGGCGGGCTGGTCGGCCGGGTCCAGGACCCGGCCGACCGCCGCGCCGTACGCCTCGCACTGACCCCGGTCGGCTCCGGCCGACTGGCCGAAGTCCGCGACGGGCGGGCCGAGTTGACCCGCCGCCTGACGGCCGACTGGCCGCCCGAGGAGCAGCAGGCGTTCTGCGCCCTGCTGGCCCGCTTCAACCACGCGATGGAGTCGTACACGGCGGACCAGCAGGGCCAGTGACCGCCGACGGCCGGAGGCCGTCCCTCGCGCCCGGACCGATCGGCCGTCGACACACAGCCGAACGGGTGCATTAACACGATTTTCAGATGACAACACCAGTGAGTCGTGATGCTCGGCCCTCCAGCCCGGAACACTCCGAGGGCCCCATTGGGTCCACATGGTGAGAGGACTGAGGTGAAGCCCAGTCAGAACCCGGTGACCACCGTCACCTGGAGACGCCGACTCGGCAGGACGGTGGGTTCCGTCCTGGCCCTGACGCTCGTGCCCTTCGGCATGTCACTCGTCGCACCACCGGCCGCGTACGCGGCCGGTCTCCCGGGCGGCCTCGGGCCGTGCCTGGGTGCGGACTGTCCCGCGACGTTCCCCCCGGTCAACAACGGTCCCTTCGCAGGCCGCGACGCCGGAATCAACATCTTCGTCGGCGGCGACTTCAACGTCGGCGGTTCCGCCGCGGAGGCCGAGGGGCACGTGGTGACCCTCGGCAACTTCGACCTGAACAAAGCCCCGGGAGCCAGCTCCGTCTACAACATCGGCATCGTCGGCGTCGGCTCACGGGTCCCCCCGCCGGACGGCGCCGACTTCCTCACCGCCGGAGGCAACGTCACGGTGGCCCCGGGGCAGAGGCTCCTGGCGGAGGGCGGCGTCGTCCGCTACGCGGGCACGGCCACGGGCACCATCGTCGGTACGAAGGTCCAGGAAGCGCAGGCCGTGGCCGCCTACACGCCGCTGCGCGGCCAGCTGCAGACGGCGAGCGAGTGCTACGCCGGGGTCGGCACACCCCGCCCCTCCACCGGAACCGCGGTCAACCAGGGGTTCCAGACCCTGTTCACCGGTGACGGCACCTCCGCACTCCAGGTCTTCAACGTCGACTTCGACATCGCCGGGAACGGAGGCTCCACCCAGGGCATCGCGTTCGCCGGCATCCCCGCGAACGCGACGGTGCTCGTCAACCTCGTGGGCGGCGCCCGCACCATCAACACCTACAGCGGGAGCCTCCAGGACACCGACCCCTGGAACCGGCTGCGCGAGCGCCTCCTGTGGAACTTCCCCGCCGCGACGTCCGTCACGCTCAAGGGATCGGGGCAGTTCCAGGGCAGTGTGCTGGTCGGCAACCCGGCCAGCACCGCCACCATGAGCCTGCCCGGTCTGAACGGACGGTTCTTCACCACCGGTTCGCTGCTGCAGAACTCCGGCTCGGGGATGACCGGGACCGAGTTCCACGCCTACCCCTTCAACGGCGATCTTCCGGCGTGCGGAAGTCCCGCTCCCACCGCCTCGACCAGCGTGACGAAGGTCGACTCCGTCACGGGGCAGCCCCTGGCGGGGGCCACCTTCCAGCTGTGGCGTGAGACCAACGGCGTCCCCGGCCTCCAGACCTCGGGGGCCACCCCGGACACCGAGGTGGGCGCCCCCTGCACCACCGGGGCGAACGGCGTCTGCTCCACCGCCGGTCTCCCGCTCGGCACCTACTACTGGCAGGAGACCGCCGCACCCCCCGGTTACGACCTGCCGCAGCCCGCGGTGACGACCGTGGTCCTCGACACGAACGGGCAGAACGTCCCGGTCACCGTCCAGGACACCAAGTCCCCGATCGTCGAGACCGGGTCCACCAGCGTGACCAAGGTCGACTCCGCCGCCGGACAACCCCTGGCCGGCGCGACCTTCCAGCTGTGGCACGAGACCAACGGCGTCCCCGGCCTCCAAACCACCGGAAC
>NZ_JBHWIR010000175.1:3820-15677 GCF_042731835.1 Kitasatospora sp. NPDC059817
ACCAACCCCGACACCCCCGTCGGCTCCCCCTGCACCACCGGAGCGAACGGCACCTGCTCCGCAACCGGCCTCCCCCTCGGCACCTACTACTGGCAGGAAACCGCCGCACCCCCCGGTTACGACCTGCCGGAACTCAACGTCACCACCGTCGTCCTCAACACCAACGGACAGAACGTCCCGATCACCGTCCAGGACACCAAAGCCACCGCTCCGACCGCGTCCACCAGCGTGACCAAGGTCGACTCCGCCACCGGGCAGCCCCTGGCCGGCGCGACCTTCCAGCTGTGGCACGAGACCAACGGCGTCCCCGGCCTCCAAACCACCGGAACCAACCCCGACACCCCCGTCGGCTCCCCCTGCACCACCGGAGCGAACGGCACCTGCTCCGCAACCGGCCTCCCCCTCGGCACCTACTACTGGCAAGAAGTATCGGCGCCCAACGGCTACGACCTGCCGGAACTCAACGTCACCACCGTCGTCCTCAACACCAACGGACAGAACGTCCCGATCACCGTCCAGGACACCAAGACCATCGCCCCGACCGGCTCCACTACGGTCACCAAGGCCGACTCCGCCACCGGACAACCACTGGCCGGCGCCACCTTCCAGCTCTGGCACGAGACCAACGGCACCCCCGGCCTCCAAACCACCGGCACCAACCCCGACACCCCCGTCGGATCCCCCTGCACCACCGGAGCGAACGGCACCTGCTCCGCAACCGGCCTCCCCCTGGGCACCTACTACTGGCAGGAGACTGCCGCACCCCCCGGCTACAACCTGCCGCAGCCCGCGGTGACGACCGTGGTCCTCGACACCGACGGACAGAGCATCCCCGTCACCGTCCAGGACACCAAGACCACCACCCCGACCGGCTCCACCACGGTCACCAAGGTCGACTCCGCCACCGGACAACCACTGGCCGGCGCCACCTTCCAGCTCTGGCACGAGACCAACGGCACCCCCGGCCTCCAAACCACCGGCACCAACCCCGACACCCCTGTCGGATCCCCCTGCACCACCGGGGCGAACGGCACCTGCTCCGCGGACAACCTTCCGTTCGGCACCTACTACTGGCAGGAGACCACCGCTCCCCCCGGCTACGAACTGCCCCAGACCGCGGTGACCACGGTCGAACTGACCGCGGACTGCCCGTGTGTGACGGTCACGGTCGAGGACAAGAAGTGCCCGCCGAAGCCGTGTCCGCGCCCGCCGCACTCATGGGCCTCGGCGGACTCATGGACCACGTGGGGCGAATGGAACCTCTGGGACCTGGTGCGCGGCAAGCCCGACCCGAACGAGGATTGCACGCCCGCGTCCCCCACCTCCTGGAAGCGCTCCTGAAGGACCGCTCCAGCGCGAGCGCGTGAGGGCACGACGCAATGAACCGGGCGGAGGAGCCGACAGGGGCTCCTCCGGCCGAGTGCGCCGGCAGCACGTCAGGTGACCATCGCGGTCCCCGGACTGCTCACCGAGGCCGGAGATCTTCGACAGGCTCCGGACTTCTGGGCGCGTCCTAGCCCAGCGCCTGCTTGAGGTCGGCGAGCAGGTCGTCGATCGACTCGATGCCGACCGAGACGCGCACCAGGTCGGCGGGCACCTCCAGCGCCGAACCGGCCACCGAGGCGTGGGTCATCCGGCCCGGGTGCTCGATCAGCGACTCCACGCCGCCGAGCGACTCGCCGAGGGTGAACAGCTGCGCGCGGTTGCAGACCTCGACCGCCGCCTCCTCGCCGCCCTGGACCCGGAACGAGACCATGCCGCCGAAGGCCTTCATCTGCTTGGCGGCGATCTCGTGGCCGGGGTGCTCGGGCAGGCCCGGGTACAGCACCTGGCTGACCTTCGGGTGGCTCGCCAGCAGCTCGGCGACCTTCTCCGCGTTGGCGCTGTGCCGGTCCATCCGGACGCCCAGCGTCTTGATGCCGCGCAGCACCAGCCAGGCGTCGAACGGCCCGGAGACGGCGCCCATCGCGTTCTGGTGGTACGCCACCTCCTCGCCCAGGCTCGCGTCGGCCAGCACCAGCGCACCGCCGACCACGTCCGAGTGGCCGCCCATGTACTTGGTGGTGGAGTGCACGACCGCGTCCGCGCCGAGCGCGATCGGCTGCTGCAGGTACGGGCTGGCGAAGGTGTTGTCGACCACCAGCAGCGCGCCGGCGCCGTGCGCGACCTCGGCGAGCGCGGCCAGGTCGGTGATGCCCAGCAGCGGGTTGGACGGGGTCTCCACCCAGACCGCGCGGGTGTTGGGACGCAGCGCGGCGCGGACGGTCGCCAGGTCCTGGGTGTTGGCGACGGAGAACTCGACGCCCCAGCGGGTCAGCACCTTGGCGAACAGCCGGAAGGTGCCGCCGTAGGCGTCGTTGGGGATCACGATGTGGTCGCCCGGCTTGAGGATGGTACGCAGCAGGGTGTCCTCGGCGGCCAGGCCGGAGGCGAAGGCGAGGCCACGGGCGCCGCCTTCCAGTGCCGCGAGGCACTCCTCCAGCGCGGTGCGGGTCGGGTTGGCGCTGCGGCTGTACTCGTAGCCGCCCCGCAGGCCGCCCACCCCGTCCTGCTTGTAGGTGGACACCTGGTAGATCGGCGTGACGACGGCCCCGGTCTGGGGGTCTGCTTCCTGACCCGCGTGGATGGCGAGGGTCTCGAAGCCCTGGGGAAGCTGGTGCTCGGTCATGGGTCGAGCCTAGTGGCCGTACGGGCCGGTGCCCTCCGGAACGTCCCAGCCCGCCGTGAACCGGGCCGGCCGTGGACCGGGGCGGCGGCGGAATCCGGGCGGCGCCGGAATCCGGGGGCGGCCCGCCGCGTTGAATCCTGCGCAACCCTCCCTACCCAGCTGGAGCAGGCCGTGCTGTTCAACCGCCACAAGACCTCGCTCGTTCCCGCCGACCAGGCGCTGCCCGGCCGGGAGTCGCCGGGCTTCGCGCTGCGCGAGCCGCACACCGTGCTCGGCCACCCGCTCACCGGGCCGTACCCGGACGGCCTGGAGGTGGCCGACTTCGGGCTGGGCTGCTTCTGGGGCGCCGAGCGGACGTTCTGGCGCCTGCCCGGCGTCTGGACGACGCTGGTCGGCTACCAGGGCGGCTACACTCCCCACCCGACGTACGAGGAGGTGTGCAGCGGGCTGACCGGGCACACCGAGGCGGTCCGGGTGGTGTTCGACCCCTCGCTGGTCTCCTACGAGCGGCTGCTGAAGACCTTCTGGGAGGCGCACGACCCGACCCAGGGCAACCGCCAGGGCAACGACGTCGGCACCCAGTACCGCTCCGCCGTCTACACCCACTCCCCCGTCCAGGCCGCCGCCGCGGCCGCCGGCCGGGACGCCTTCCAGCCGGCCCTGACCGCGCTCGGCTACGGCCCGATCACCACCGAGATCGCCCCGGCGGGCCCGTTCTACCCGGCCGAGCCATACCACCAGCAGTACCTGTCCGACGCCAAGAACCCGAACGGCTACTGCGGTCTCGGCGGCACCGGCGCCTCCTGCCCGATCGGCGTGGCCCGCACGCAGGGCTGACCGTCCGTGACCGTTCCGGCGGGCCGGCCACCCGAGGTGACCGCCCGCCGGTCGGGGCGCAGACTGGAAGGGCCAGCAGACGGGCCTGCCTCCTCCTCTCGCTGGACGGCCGGGCCGTCCGTGTGGAGAGGAGTGCGCCATGTCCGGTCTCGTCCGCATGAGCTTCGACGCCCCCGAGGAGGTCCGCCCCTTCGAGGAGGGCACGGGGGAACTGCGTCTGGTCAACCTGGACGCCGGCCCGGTGGGCCGGGCCGTGTTCCACCCCGGTTGGCAGTGGTCCAAGCACGTGAAGCCGATCGCCAAGACCGACAGCTGCCTGGCCGCCCACACCGGGTACGTGGTCTCGGGCCGGATGAGGATCGTCATGGACGACGGTCAGGAGACCGAGTTCGGCCCGGGCGACCTGATGATCTGCCCGCCCGGGCACGATGCCTGGATCGTCGGCGACGAGCCGTGCGTGATCGTCGACTGGCAGGGTTTCGCCGACTACGCGAAGCGCTGACCGGCGGCTCCCGGCGTCAGACGGCGCTGCCGGCCTTCCAGGCGGCCCAGCCGAGGTTCCAGCCGTTCAGGCCGTTGTCCGGCGCGACGGTCTTGTCACCGGAGTTCACGACCTCGACCACGTCACCGACCATGGAGCTCTTGTAGAACTTGTAGCCGTCCGTGCTGCCGTCCTGCGCGCCCTTGGCGTCCTGGAGGCCGATGCAGCCGTGGCTGGTGTTCTGGCCGCCGAAGATCGACGACGAGGACCAGTAGTTGCCGTGGATGAAGGTGCCCGAGGTGGTGAGCCGCTGGGCGTGCGGCACGTCCGCGATGTCGTACTCGCTGCCGAGGTTGACGGTCTGCGAGTTCATCCGGGTCTGCTGGAACTGCTCGGAGATCACCATCTTGCCGCCCCAGGTGCGGTGCTCGGGCGAGCCGCCGGAGATCTTGTAGACGGCGCTGACCTGGCCGTCGGTGGTGACGGTGAGCTTCTTGGCGGCGAGGTCGGCGACGCTGGTCTGGGCGCGGCCGATGGTGAAGCGGACGTCCTTGGACTGGGTGCCGTAGACGCCCTTGGCGCCCTCGACGTCCTTGAGCCGGAGCTTGAGGGTGACCTTGGTGCCCTTGGCCCAGTACTCCTGCGGCCGGAAGTCGAGGCGGGTGCTGGAGAACCAGTACCCGACGATCTCGACGCCCGGCTCGGCTATCACGGTGATCGCCTGCTGGACGGCCTTGCGGTCGGTGATCGGCTTGCTGAAGGTGATCGAGACGGGCATGCCGACGCCGACGACCGAGCCGTCCTCGGGCGTGAAGTAGCCGACGAAGGTGTTGGCCGGGGTGGCCGTGGTGAAGGTGGCGTTGGCGTCCGCCTCCAGCTTGTCCTTGTCGAGGGCGGTGGCGGCCACGGTGTACTTGGTGCCGCTGGCGGGGGCGGCGGCCGAGGTCCAGCTGGCGCCGTCGGAGGCGAGCTGGCCGACCAGTTCCTTGCCCGTGGAGTCGGTGACCTTGACGGTGCCCAGGGTGCCGTTGCTGACGGTGACCTTGACCGGCTCGCTGAAGCTGGCGGAGGCGGCACCGTCAGCAGGGGTGACGGTGATGACGGCGGTCGAGGTCTTCGGCGCGCTGCTGGTCCCGCCGGAGCCGCTGCCGGCGCCCGGGGTTCCAGCGGAACCGCCCGAACCGCCCGAGCCGCCCGAGCCGTTGGCGTCGGCGCTCTTGGTGTCGTTGCAGGCCGCGAGCAGCAGGACCGGCGCCCCGATCAGACCCGCGAGCACTCCGCGCCGGCTCCAGCTGCCTCCGCCTGCCCGCCCCTGACCGTCCCGTGCCGTCACGTCGCGTCTCCCTGCTGATCATCCCGGGCATTTACGGATACAGAAACGCAATCCGCCCGTGCACGGTTCCACCTCCGAAGGGTAAGCGATCGTATGAGATGACCCAACTTCCCGGTGAACAGGGAAAAAACGCCCGGCCTGCGGGGCAGACCGGGCGTTCACGAGCGGTGACGAGCTCGCGAGGCGAGGCCGCTACTCGGCGGACTCGTCCACCACGTACTCGTCCCAACCCTCGTTCTCGGGGTCGAACTCGGTCTGCGCCGACTCCCAGGTCGCCGAGGCCAGTTCGACACCCGGCACGTCGCCGAGCAGCGCCACCGGGTCGATGAAGTGGGCGAGCGAACCCGACGGGTCCACCTCGATGGCGTCGACGGACTGGGCGCGCTCGTCGTCGTCGAGGTACTCGTCCTCGGTCACCTGCTTCAGGGCGGCCGCCTTGAGCGCGCCCTCGTCGGTGATCTCCGCGATGAGCTCGATCTTGAGCCGGACGTAGCGCGGCTCGTCCTGGGTGGTTTCAGTGCTGGTCATGCGTGTGAGCGTACGGGAAGGGCCGGTCCCTCGGAGAAGGACCGGCCCTGCCGTTCTCCGCCTCGGTTCCCCCACCCGGGAACCGCGGAGACGCGCCGTGCGGCGCGCAGTACCGCGGGAGCCGCCGCACCCTGTCGACCGGCCGCAGCCGGACAGGGGCGGGACGACGGCACCTCCCGCGGAGGCCCCTCTCCCCCGTTGCCGGGCTGGAGGGCGGACACGGCGGGCCGGGTCAGGACCGCCCGACGTGTCCGGAGCCGACCGCGTCCGCCGGGGAGCCGCTCCCGGACGGTTGCCGTCGTCTCGCTCGGCGTCTTGCCGTTGACCACCACGATGCCGGACGGTTGTTAACCGCGTGCTGCGGGCAGGTGACGCCGGTGTACCACTTCGCCCGTGGGCGAACCGCGGGCAAAACGTGGGCGAAACCTCGTCCGCCCCGCCGACCGGAGCCGGTGGCGGGGTCGGGGTCGGTCAGGGCCCGCCGGGGCCGGTCAGGGCCGGCGCCGACGGGTCAGTGCGCGGCGCGGCCGGCGAGGAAGCCCAGCAGGTCCTGGCGGGTGACGATGCCCTGGGGCTTGCCGTCCACCAGCACCACCGCGGCGTCGGCCTTCTCCAGCACGGTCATCAGGTTGGTGACCGTCTCGCCCGCACCGACGACCGGCAGCGGCTTGGACATCACCCGGTCCAGCGTGTCGGTCAGCTCGATCTCCTTCGCGAAGACGCCCTCCAGCAGGAGCTTCTCCGCCACCGAGCCGATCACCTCGCCGGCCATGATGTCGGGGTGCCCGGCCCCCGGGGAGACCACGGGCATCTGCGAGACGCCGTACTCGCGCAGCACCCGGACCGCCTCGGCGACCGTCTCGTTCGGGTGCATGTGGACGAACTGCGGGATGCCCTCGTGCTCGATGGCGTCCTTGCGGGCCAGCACCTCGCCGATGTGCGCCTCGTCGGTGGCCGAGGGCAGGAAGCCGTAGTCGGCCATCCAGTCGTCGTTGAAGATCTTGGACAGGTAGCCGCGGCCGCCGTCCGGCAGCAGCACCACCACGACGTCGTCCGGGCCCAGGCCCTTGGCCACCTCCAGCGCGGCCACCACGGCCATGCCGCAGGAGCCGCCGACCAGCAGGCCCTCCTCCTTGGCCAGGCGGCGGGTCATCTGGAAGGAGTCCTTGTCGGAGACGGCGACGATGCCGTCGGCGACGTCACGGTCGTAGGCGGTCGGCCAGAAGTCCTCGCCCACACCCTCGACCAGGTACGGCCGGCCGGTGCCGCCCGAGTAGACCGAGCCCTCCGGGTCGGCGCCGATCACCTTGACCTTGCCGCCCGAGACCTCCTTCAGGTAGTTGCCGGTGCCGGAGATGGTGCCGCCGGTGCCGACGCCCGCCACGAAGTGGGTGATCCGGCCCTCGGTCTGCTCCCACAGCTCCGGACCGGTGGAGTGGTAGTGCGAGGCCGGGTTGTCCGGGTTGGAGTACTGGTCCGGCTTCCAGGCGTTCGGGGTCTCCCGGACGAGCCGGTCGGAGACGTTGTAGTACGAGTCCGGGTGCTCGGGGGCCACGGCGGTGGGACAGACGACCACCTCGGCGCCGTACGCGCGCAGGGTGTTGATCTTGTCGGTGGACACCTTGTCCGGACAGACGAAGATGCACTTGTAGCCCTTCTGCTGGGCCACGATCGCCAGGCCGACACCGGTGTTGCCGGAGGTCGGCTCGACGATGGTGCCGCCCGGCTTCAGGGCGCCCGAGGCCTCGGCGGCCTCGATCATGCGCATCGCGATGCGGTCCTTCACCGAGCCGCCGGGGTTGAAGTACTCGACCTTCGCCAGCACTGTCGCGCTGATGCCCTCGGTGACCTTGTTCAGCTTGACCAGCGGCGTGTTGCCGACGAGGTCGATGATCGAGTTGTGGTACCGCACGGGGGTCCTCCCGGTTGTGGGCATGCGAGTGCTTTCGGTACTGCAAAGCCTAGGCCGTGCCGCCCGCCCCAGCCCGCCCTTCCGCCCCACCCGCCCCTCGCCCCGCCCCGGCCCCGCGCGGCGGCCCCGCCACCCGCCCCCCTCCCCCAATGGCCCAGCCCCGCAGGTAGCCCCGGCCCCCGCGCGGGTAGGAGGGGGGTGCAGGCATCGCCATGGCCCCGGAGGGGGCGGCACCAGGACGCGAAGGGGGCATCGGATGCCAGGGGCACAGGACTCGCGGGCCCGGGTGGCCCGCCGGATCGCCACCGCGGCGGCGTACGGCGGCGGCGGGCTCGGCCTGCTGGGCGTGGGACTGGTGGGCGTGCTGCTCACCGAGAGCAAGCTGGCGATCCAGGCCATCGGCGTGCTGGAGGGCGATCCGCCCAAGGCCGACGGCGTCTACGGCGAGGCCTTCGCCGACAGCTCCGCCGCCACGCAGCCGCCGCTGGTGCTGGCCGTCCTCGGCGACTCCACCGGCGCCGGCCTCGGTGTGCTGCGGGCCCGGGAGACCCCGGGTGCGCTGCTGGCCGCGGGCCTGGCCTCGGTGGCCGAGCGCCCGGTCCGGCTGGTCAACGTGGCCCGCTCCGGCGGCCGTTCCGCCCACCTCTCGGGCCAGCTGGAGCAGGCGCTGCCGCACCACCCGGACGTCGCCGTGCTCATGATCGGCGCCAACGACGTGACCCGGCACAGCCCGGCCCAGCTGGCCGTCCGCCAGCTCGGCGAGGCCGTCGCGGCGCTGCGGGCGAACGGCTGCGAGGTGGTGGTCGGCACCTGCCCGGACCTCGGGACGATCAAGCCGGTGCACCCGCCGCTGCGCTGGGTGGCCCGCCGGCTGAGCCGCCAGCTGGCGGCCGCGCAGACCATCGCGGTCGTGGAGGCCGGCGGCCGGACGGTCTCGCTGGGCTCGCTGCTGGGCCCGGAGTTCGCGGCGCGCCCGGAGATGTTCGCCGCCGACCGCTACCACCCGTCCGCCCAGGGCTACGCGACGGCCGCGATGGCCGTGCTGCCCTCGGTGTGCGCCGCGCTCGGCCTCTGGCCGGAGGAGGAGCGCCCGGCCGCACCCGTGCCGGGCGGGACGGTGCTGCCGGTGGCGATGGCCGCCGCCGCCGCGGCCGGGCGTTCGGGCACCGAGGTCGCGGCCGTCGAGACGGAGGGCGCCGGCCGCCGCTGGGCGTTGCTGCGCCACCGGCTGCGGGTCGGGCTGCCCGGCTCGTGGGCGCCCGAGGAGGCCCGGGAAGGAGCCGTTCCAGAGGCCGGCGACACGTCGGCCAGCTCACACGCCGGGACGGGTGACGCCTGATCTACCAGGCGGTAACTTTCCTCCCGGACGCCAGTCCGCCGTCACCCAGCGAGGAGCCCGCCATGCCCGAAGCCGTCATCGTCAGCGCCACCCGTTCGCCGATCGGCCGGGCCTTCAAGGGCTCGCTCAAGGACGTCCGCCCCGACGACCTGACCGCCCACGTCATCCAGGCCGCGCTGGCCAAGGTCCCGCAGCTCGACCCGCGCGAGATCGACGACCTGATGCTCGGCTGCGGCCTGCCCGGCGGCGAGCAGGGCCACAACCTGGCCCGCATCGTGGCCGTCCAGATGGGCATGGACTACCTGCCCGGCGCCACCATCACCCGCTACTGCTCGTCCTCGCTGCAGACCACGCGGATGGCACTGCACGCGATCAGGGCCGGCGAGGGCGACGTCTTCCTCTCGGCCGGCGTGGAGACCGTCTCGCGCAGCGTGAACGGGACCTCGGACGGCATGCCGGGCACCACGAACCCGGTCTTCGACGAGGCCCAGGCCCGCACCGCCAAGCGCGCCGAGGAGGGCGGCGGGGAGTGGCACGACCCGCGCGAGGACGGCCTGCTGCCGGACGCCTACATCGCGATGGGCCAGACCGCCGAGAACCTGGCCGCGCTCAAGGGGATCACCCGCGCCGAGCAGGACGAGTTCGGCGTCCGCTCGCAGAACCTCGCCGAGGCCGCCGTCAAGGCCGGCTTCTGGGAGCGCGAGATCACCCCGGTGACGCTCCCGGACGGCACCGTGGTGAGCAAGGACGACGGCCCGCGCGCCGGCGTCACGCTGGAGGGCGTCTCCGGCCTGAAGCCGGTGTTCCGACCGGACGGCACCGTGACCGCCGGTAACTGCTGCCCGCTGAACGACGGCGCCGCCGCGCTGGTCATCATGTCCGACACCAAGGCCCGGGAGCTGGGCATCACCCCGCTCGCCCGGGTGGTCTCCACCGGCGTCAGCGCGCTCTCCCCCGAGATCATGGGCTACGGCCCGGTCGAGGCCTCCCGGCAGGCGCTGCGGCGGGCCGGCCTGACCATCGACGACATCGACCTGGTCGAGATCAACGAGGCCTTCGCCGCCCAGGTGATCCCGTCCTACCGGGATCTCGGCATCGACCTGGACAAGCTGAACGTCAACGGCGGCGCGATCGCCGTCGGCCACCCGTTCGGCATGACCGGCGCCCGGATCACCACCACCCTGATCAACTCGCTGCAGTGGCACGACAAGCAGTTCGGCCTGGAGACCATGTGCGTCGGCGGCGGCCAGGGCATGGCGATGGTGATCGAGCGCCTCAGCTGACCCCGCCGAGCCACCCCGAAAGGGTCTGGACCACCCATTTGGAGTGACCGTGAGTAATTGAGGGCCGGATCACATCGCGAGGTCGATCCGGCCCTCTTTTCGCTCGTTTTCGGCCCGGAAATCGACACTGCGGAGCGGATCAACTCCACTGCGTAGAACGGTGTTACCTAACAATTTGGGGACAAGAGCGAAAGTCCCCCACAAATTAGACATTCGCCACTGCGGCAACAGCCCCGGATGCGGCAGTGTGGACACGTAACCCCGTTCCGCTCCTCGCTAGGAGTACGTTCCGTGAGCGCCGTCTACACCATCCTGCTGCTGATCCTGATCACCGTGTCGACCGCCGTGCTGCTCCACCTCCGGGGACTCTCCCGCCGGCTGGACGCGCAGGCCGCGGCCCAGGCCGCACCCGCCCCGGTGGACCAGGCCGCGATACGCCAGGCCGTCACCGAGGCACTCGCCGCCGACCGCGAGCGGGAGATCACCGAGGCCCGGGCGTTCTGGGCCGAGCAGGAGGCCCGCGCGGCCGAGGACGCGCCGCTGTTCGACTCCCCGTACACCGGCGCGTTCGCCAGCACCGACGAGTGGCCGCTGTTCTTCCCCCGCCCCACCGGCCCGCAGGACGCCGTCGACAACGCCGGCACCATGGACCCGGAGTTCGGCGAGGCGCTGCGCTCCGCGCTGGAGGACCTGATCAACGAGGGCCCCGCCGAGCCCGGCCCCGAGGGCGGCTCGTCGCCGTTCCCCGGCCAGGGCTCCGGCACCTCCTCCGCCGGCTCCACCGCCGCCTCCACCGGCTCCGCCGAGCCCACCGGGGACGCCCGCGCCCGCCGCGAGGCCGACCTGCTGGCCACCGGCCTGGAGGCCGGGCTGCTGGACGCCGACCAGGCCGTCGAGGACGCCCCGGTCGCCGCACCCGACCCGCGCCGCCACCCCTCCCACCCCGACTTCGTGCCCAGCCAGGCGCCGTCCCGCGAGTGGACCGATACCCGGCTGGCCACCCTCGCCGACGAGGCCGTCGCCCTGATCGACGTCCGCCCGGGCCCGCTGGGCACCCTGGACGTGTACGCCTTCGCCGACGGCACCACGCTCTGCGTGGCCCCGGGCGACCGGGAGGCCGCCTACCGGCTGATCGACGCGGTCCGTGCCGGTGAGCACGTCCGACTGCTCGGCGGCTCGCGCTTCTCCGGCTCGTACTCGCTGACCTTCTCCACCGACGAGGAGGCCGTCTACGTCCTCGCCGACCGGGTGGTCGCCAGCATCTGACGCCGCCCCAGCAGCGCGGCAGCACGGCACACACAGCGCAGCACGCCGAAGGCCGGCCGGGTCAAGGGGTTACCGACCCGGCCGGCCTTCGGCGTGTCCGGACAGGGCCTAGCCGCAATGCCAGTGACTTTGGTGTGTCTGTCTCGTTGGTTGTGGTGTGGCGAGGGTGGGGCAGGTCAAGTCGTGTGCGGGTGAGCGGTTGTCGGATCG
>NZ_JBHWIR010000176.1:0-10135 GCF_042731835.1 Kitasatospora sp. NPDC059817
ACCTCCTCGACGGCCCGCCGCCGGGCCTGTTCCCAGGGCCCGGTGCGCACGGCCTCGCGTACGCTCACCGCGCCGGCGGCCCGCCGCTGCAGCGCCGCCTCGGCGGCGGCGAACGGCGAGCCGAACCAGCGGACGGCCGTGGGCTCGGGCAGCCCGGCCGCCCGGTAGGCGGCCCGGACCGCGTGCTCGGCCGCCGACCGGTCGGCCGGGCCGGTGGCCGCCGCAGCGGCCCGCCAGCGGGCCGTCACCTCGGCGGGCCCGGCCGTCACCGCGCCCGCCGGGCGGTCAGGGATCGTCGTCTCCATCGTCTGCTCCGTTCCCGGCCGGGCTCCCCGCCCGGCCGCCTGCTTCCGTTCCGTTCGGCACTGCGCGTTCCACGCTGCACGTTCCGCGTGGCACACCGCGCCCGCCCACCCGTCTACCGGCTGTCTGCCATCGCCCGGCACCCGGCCACCCGCCCGTCGGCCGGTCCGTCAGCCGTCGGCCCGTTCGTCGGGCCCTGCGTCAGTCCGCGACCACCCGCACTGCGCCCGGGGTGTACTCGCGCTGGCGCACCACCCGGTACCAGCTCTTCGGCAGCGGTATCGCCGCATGCTCCTCGTGCACCACCCGGCCGCCCTCGGGCAGGTGCAGCCAGCCCGCGCCGAACGGACCGGCCTCCCGGCGCAGTTCCCCGGGACCGACCACGGCGTGCGCGTGGCCGGTGACCTCCCCGAGGGCCAGCACCATCCGGCCCCGGCCGTCCCGGGGCTGGACGGCCAGCGCAGCCACCCGGGGCGGCACGGCCCCCTCCTCGACCGGCACGATCAGCACATCGCCCTGGCGGTACATCAGTCCTCCCTCGCCGTACGGCCGGACCCCGGCGACTGCCGGAATCCCGGGCTCCACCGCGCTGTTCGCGGTCACGTTCCGGAGCCACGACCAGAACGTAGAGCAAGGGTCTGACAACGCGCCCGGCCGGCCACCCGGCCACCGGATTGTCGGACCCGGCTGGTAGACACGTGTTCGGCCCCGACCCCTGAGGAGCAGCGCATGACCGTCAACCACCACATCGAGCAGTTCCACGGTCTCCCGGTCTTCGACTTCGTCCAGGCCCTGGACGAGGCCGCCGACGCCGGCGACGCGGCAGCCGTGACCCTGCCGGAGCCGGCATCGGCAGCCTGGCGAATCGGCCTGCACTACGAGTCCGAGGAGGCCTTCACCAAGCGCTGGCGGCAGTTCCTCGACACGGTGGACACCGAGCGCGTGACGGCCGTGGTGATCGGCCCGTGGTTCTCCGACGAGCCGGAGCAACTCGACGCCGCCCTGGCCGCGATCGTCGAGGCGGCGGACCGGCTGCCCGCGCTGCGGGGTCTCTTCGTCGGCGACGTCACCTACGAGGAGAGCGAGATCTCCTGGTTGGAGATGTGCGATGTCACCCCGCTGCTGACGGCCTACCCCGAACTGACCGAGCTGGTGGTGCGCGGCGGCAGCAACCTGGAGCTGACACCCGTGCGCCACGAGGCGCTGCGAGCGCTGCGCTTCGAGGCCGGCGGCCTGCCGGCCCCGGTGGTGCGGGCGGTGGCCGGCTGCGACTTCCCCGCCCTGGAGCGGCTCGAACTCTGGCTCGGCGTCGACAACTACGGCGGCGACGCCACGCTGGACGACCTCGCCCCCTTCCTGGACGGCACACGCTTCCCCGCGGTGCGCCATCTGGGCCTGCAGAACAGCGAGTTCGAGGACGACATCGCGGCCGCCGTGGCGCACGCGCCCGTGGTGGCCCGGCTGGAGTCGCTCAGCCTCGCCATGGGCGTACTGACCGACCAGGGCGCCACCGCCCTGCTGGAGGGCCAGCCCCTCACCCACCTGCGCGCCCTCGACCTGCACCACCACTTCCTCACCGGGGAGGTGCAGAAGCGCCTCACCGAGGCCCTGCCGGGCGTCGAGATCGACCTCTCCGAGGCCGGAAAACCCGACGACCGGTGGCGCTACGTCGCCGTGGCCGAGTAACCGTCACCGCCCGCGCGCCCAACGCCGCCGCACCACCACACCGACCAGCCCACCACGCCCATCCGTCTGGAGCCGACATGACCGTCTCCCTCCACCCCGACCGCTTCCACGACCTGCCGATCCGCGACTTCACCCCCGACGACGGCACCCGCACGCCGCCCGCCGCCGGCTCGGTCGCCTGGAGGCTCGCCCTGGACTACGACGCGAAGCACGACTTCGCGCAGCTCTGGCAGACCTTCCTCGACACCGTCGACCCTGGCGGAATCCGCGCCCTGGTGATCGGCCCCTGGTGGCACGGCGGCTACGTCCCCGTGGCCGCCACCGTCGCCGCCATCGCCGCGGACGCGGAGCGCCTGCCCGCCCTGGAGGCGCTCTTCCTCGGGGACGTGACCTACGACGAGTGCGAGATCTCCTGGATGGAGATGGGCGACGTCACCCCGCTGCTGACGGCCTTCCCCGGGCTGACCGAGCTGACCGTCCGCGGTGGCACGGACCTGAGCCTCCAGCCGGTGCGGCACGACCGGCTGACCGCGCTGCGCTTCGAGGCCGGCGGCCTGCCGGCCCGGGTGGTGCGGGCGGTGGCGGGTTCCGAGCTGCCTGCGCTGGAGCGCCTGACGCTCTGGCTCGGCGTGGACGAGTACGGCGGTGACGCCACGATCGACGACCTCGGGCCCTTCCTGGACGGCGCCCGCCTCCCGAGCCTGCGCCACCTCGGGCTGGCCAACAGCGAGTTCCAGGACGAGATCGCCTCGGCCGTCGCGCACGCGCCCGTGGTGGCCCGGCTGGAGTCGCTCGACCTGTCCATGGGCGTGCTCTCCGACGAGGGCGCCGCCGCCCTGCTGGAGGGCCAGCCGCTCACCCACCTGCGCGCCCTCGACCTGCACCACCACTACCTCAGCGAGGAGCTGCAGCAGCGCCTCACCGAGTCCCTGCCCGGGGTCGCGCTCGACCTCTCCGAGGCCGAGGACCCCGACGAGGACGAGGACGACGGGGACCGCTACGTCGCGGTCGCCGAGTAGGCGGGTGACGGCACGATGACACCGCAGCTGACCGTCCTCGGCAATCCCGGGCACCGACGGGTGACGCTGTTCGCCGCCGCCGCTCGGGCCGCCGGGCTGCCCGAGCCCGCCGTCCTGCCCTGGTTGGACGTGCTGCGCGGCGACTACCGGCTGCCCGAGGACGGCCTGCTGCGGATCGAGTCGCCCGGTGAGGAGGCCCTGGTCGACGAACTGCTGCGCGGCCCGGCGCTCGGCCCGTCCTACGCGCCGACCCGGGTCGAGGGCACAGCCGCCTGGTACGCGGGGGTGACGGCCGCGCTGCGCGAGCTGGCCGGACGCCCCGGCGTACGGCTGCTGGGCGATCCGGAGGAGATCGCCGTGATGTTCGACAAGCGGCGGGCGCACGCGCTCCTCGCCGCCGCCGGGGTGCCGGTACCCCGGGCGCTGGGCGGCGAGGTCACCGGCTGGGAGCAGTTGCGCGGGCGGCTGGCCGCGGCCGGCCTGCGCCGGGTCTTCGTCAAGCCCGCGCACGGCTCCTCCGCCTCCGGGGTGACGGCCCTGCAGTTCGGGCCGCGCGGGCAGGTCCTGGCCACCACGTCGGTCGAGCTGGCCGACGGGCTGCTGCACAACTCGCTGCGGGTCCGCCACTACCGCAGCGAGCGGGAGGTGGCCGAGATCATCGACCGGCTGGCACCGGACGGGCTGCACGTCGAGCAGTGGATCCCGAAGGCCGCGCAGTCCGGCCGCTCGGCGGACCTGCGCGTGGTGGTGGTCGCCAGCCGGGCCACCCACGCGGTGGTGCGCACGAGCGCGCAGCCGATGACCAACCTGCACCTCGGCGGCGCCCGGGGCAGCCTCGACCTGGCCCGGGAGGCCGCCGGGCCCGCATGGCCGGCCCTGCTGGAGACGGCCGAGCGCGCGGCGGCCTGCTTCCCCGGCTCGTTGATGGTCGGGGTCGACGTCCTGCCCACGGCCGGCTGGCGGCGCGCCCTGGTCGGCGAGGTCAACGCCTTCGGCGACCTGCTCCCCAACCTCACCGGCCTGCCCGGCGGCCCCGCCGAGGGCCTCGACACCTACGGCGCCCAGATCGCCGCCCTCACCGGGGCCACCGGCCGCACCACCGGAACGCCCCTCCCCACCCCGACGGACCACCAGATCACGGAACCCTCCCGATGAACCACCAGACCTCCCCCCACACCCAGGCTCCCGCTCCGGCCCCCGACATGAACGCGGTCGTCGGCACGCACGACCTGCTGCTCGTCACACTCGACACGCTCCGCTTCGACGTCGCCGAGGAGCTGGCCGCCGCCGGCCGGATCCCGCACCTCGCCGCCTTCCTCCCCGGCGGCCGCTGGGAGCGCCGGCACGCGCCCGGCAGCTTCACCTACGCCTCCCACCAGGCGATCCTGGCCGGTTTCCTGCCCACCCCGGCCTCCCCCGGCGGTCCCCACCCGCGCCTGTTCGCGGCCCGCTTCGCCGGCTCCGAGAGCACCGCCCCGCGCACCTGGGTGTTCGACGCACCGGATCTGCCGACCGCCCTCGCCGCCGCCGGGTACCGGACGGTCTGCATCGGCGGCGTGGGCTTCTTCAACAAGCAGGGCCCGCTCGGCTCGGTGCTGCCCGGCCTGTTCCAGGAGAGCCACTGGGAGCCCGGGATGGGCGTACCGTCCCCGACGTCCTTCGAGGAGCAGGTCGCCCGGACGGAGCGGGTCGCCGCCGAACAGCCCGCCGGGCAACCGCTGTTCCTGTTCCTGAACGTCTCGGCACTGCACCAGCCCAACTGGTTCCACCTGCCCGGCGCCACCCGTGAGCACGGCGACTCCCGGGCCAGCCACGCCGCCGCTCTGGAGTACGTGGACTCCCACATCGGCCGGCTCTTCGCGGCGATGAGCGCCCGCCGCCCCTGCTTCGCGATCGTCTGCTCGGACCACGGCACGGCGTACGGCGAGGACGGCTACACCGGGCACCGGATCGGCCACGAGGTGGTCTGGACCGTCCCGTACGCCCACTTCACGATCCCCTCAGCCGTCCCCGATGCCGCCCCCACAGCCGCCTCAGCTTTCCCTGCCCCCGCTGCCGTCCCCGCCACCGTCACAGCCATCGCCGCCACCACCGAGGAGCGCGCATGACCACCACACCCCCGCGCCCCGACTCGCCCTACCAGTCCTACGTCTACGCCTACCCGCACAAGACCGCCTACCTCCCGCTGCCGGAGCGCCCGGGGCTGCGCGAGCTGTGGGCCGGCGAGGCACAGGACGCGCTCTCGCTCTACCTGCACATCCCGTTCTGCGAGGTCCGCTGCGGCTTCTGCAACCTGTTCACCAGGATCGGCAGCCCCGAGGGCCTGACCACCGCGTACCTGGACGCCCTGGAGCGCCAGGCGGTGGCCGTCCGCACCGCGCTGGACGAGGGCGCGCGCTTCGCACTGGCCGCCTTCGGCGGCGGCACGCCCACCTATCTGACGGCCGGCGAGCTGGAGCGGCTGTGCGACATCGCCGAGCAGCGGATGGGCGCCGACCTGCGGGCGATACCGCTCTCGGTGGAGGCCTCCCCCGCCACCGCGACCGCCGACCGGCTGGAGGTCCTGGCCGCCCGGGGCACCACCCGGCTGAGCCTGGGCGTGCAGTCCTTCGTCGACGCCGAGGCCCGCTCCGCCGTGCGCCCGCAGAAGCGGGCCGAGGTGGAGGGCGCCCTCGACCGGATCCGTGCCGCCGGGTTCCCGGTGCTCAACATCGACCTCATCTACGGCATCGACGGCCAGTCCGAGGCCAGTTGGCTGCACTCGCTGGACGCCGCGCTCGCCTGGCAGCCCGAGGAGCTGTACCTCTACCCGCTCTACGTGCGCCCGCTCACCGGCCTGGCCCGGCGCGGCGAGCAGGAGAGCCAATCCGCCTGGGACACCCGCCGGCTCGCGCTCTACCGCACCGGCCGCGACCACCTGCTGGCCCACGGCTACCAGCAGGTGTCGATGCGGATGTTCCGCCGCGCCGCTTCCCCGCAGGCCGGGGCGAGCGAGTACGCCTGCCAGACGGACGGCATGGTCGGCCTGGGCTGCGGCGCCCGCTCCTACACCTCACGGCTGCACTACTCCTTCGACTACGCGGTGAACGCCACCGAGGTGCGCGGAATCATCGACGACTTCGTCGCCACCGAGGACTTCCACCACGCCGAGGTGGGCCACCGGATGAGCGGCGAGGAGCCGCGCCGGCGGCACCTGGTGCAGTCGCTGCTCCAGGCCGAGGGCATGCCGCTGGCCGACTACCGGGCCCGCTTCGGCAGCACACCGGCCGCCGACTTCCCGGCGGAGCTGGCCGAGTTCACCGCCCGCGGCTGGCTCGCCGATGACCAGGACCGCCTGGTGCTCAGCCCGGAGGGCCTGGCGCACTCGGACGCGGCCGGGCCGATGCTGTTCTCGCCCGAGGTCCGGGCCCTGATGACGGCGTACGAGGCGAAATGACCTTCCTCGGCCTGCCGTCCACCACCCCGCCCACACCGCGCACACCGACCGCGCCAACCACAGAGACCGGCGCGACCGCCGCGACCGCCGCGACTGACCGTGGGCGCGACCTCACCCTGCTCTACCGTGGCCCACTCGCATCCTGCGACTACGACTGCCCCTACTGCCCGTTCGCCAAGCGCCGCGACACACCCGATCAACTGCGCGCCGACCGCGCGGCCTTGGAGCGGTTCACCGACTGGGCGGCCGAACGGGCGGGCAGCGGCGACACCCTCGCCCTGCTGTTCACGCCCTGGGGCGAGGGCTTGGTGCGGTCGTGGTACCGACGGGCGCTGGTCCAGCTGAGCAAGCTCCCGCACGTACGCCGGGTGGCGATCCAGACCAACCTCAGCTGCCGGACCGACTGGCTCGCCGAGGCCGATCCCGACACCCTCGCGCTCTGGGTGACGTACCACCCCGGCCAGGTCACCCGGGAGCGTTTCCTCGCCAAGTGCCGGGAGCTGGACGCCCTGGGCGTGCGCTACAGCGTCGGCGTGGTCGGCCAGCCCGAGCACCTGACCGAGGCCCGCCGGCTGCGCGCCGAGCTCACCGCAGGCGTCTACCTCTGGGTCAACGCCGCCGAGGGCCGCACCTATACCGACGCCGAGGCCGCGGACTGGGCGGCCGTCGACCCGCACTTCGGCTACAGCCGCCACGCCCACCCCAGCGCCGACCGCCCCTGCCGCACCGGCGAGTCCGTGCTCTCCGTGGACGGCAACGGCACCGTCCGCCGCTGCCACTTCGTCCGGGACGTCCTCGGCAACCTGTACGACGGCTCCTACCGCACCCAACTGCGGGCGCGCGGCTGCCCGTTGCCGGTCTGCGACTGCCACATCGGCTACGTCCACCTGGAGACCCTGCCGCTGTACGAGCTGTTCGGCGCCGGCGTGCTGGAGCGGGTGCCGCACGCCTGGCCGCAGCGCGGCTGAGGCCGGGCGGCGGGACGCGACAACCCGATTGCCGGACGGGGCCGCCACCCGTGAAAGCACACGAACGACCGTGCCGGACCCTCCGCGTCCCGCTCGTCCCGCTCGTCCCGCTCGACCGCACCTCTCCGAGCGCGGCAACACCCGGCAATCTCCCGCACACGCCCCGCCGCCACCCACCGCCCCCGTGAGCGCCCGCCCGCCAACGTCCCTAGCCTGGAAGCAGGAGGAGGCGAAGCACCATGCTTGGAGACGCACCACTGCAGGCCGTCATCCCCGCCGCCGACCTCGCCCGCGCGAGGAGTTTCTACACCGACACCCTCGGCCTCAAGCTCGCCGAGGAGACCGACGAGGAACTGGTCTGCGACTGCGGCGGCACCCAGTTCACGATCTACCACACCCCCAGCGGCGGACAGGCCGCCCACACCCTTGCCAGCTTCAAGGTCGCCGACCTCGACGGCGCGATGTCCGCCCTGCGTGAGCGCGGCATCACGTTCGAGGAGTACGACTTCCCCGGGCTGAAGACCGTCAACGGCATCGCCGAACGCGACAACCTGCGCGCCGCCTGGTTCAAGGACAGCGAGGGCAACATCCTCTGCCTGGCCCAGTCCGTCAGCCAGTAGCACGATCCCCCCGGCCCCGCCCTCGGCTCAACCCGCTGCCCCACCCGTTCACCACGAGCAGACGGGGCAGCGGCCCAGACGACGGGACGGGAGGCTCAGCGCATGCCCTCGTGCCGGGGAACCCCGTGCCGCAGCCGGTGCTCCGCGAGGCGCTTCCGGTCGACGACGTGATCCGGTGTCTCCCGCAGCCGGCCCAGCACGGAGCTGTCGTCGCGGCTCACCACCGTGAGGTCGTCATTGACGATCAGCATGCCGAAGTCGAACAGCACGTGGTGGTTGGCACACAGGCAGAGAACGTTGTCGACGGTGTCCGATCCGTTGTGCGGGCTCCCCAGGGGCGTGATGTGTGCAGCCTCGGCGTAGGCGCCGCCCGGGACCGCCATGCGGACGCCGCACACCTGACAGGTGTAGTCGTGCGCACGTTTCACGTGGGTGGCGATCGCGGTGTTCCGGACGACGCGCTCGACCGATGTCGCGGATCGGACGGGCCCCGCCTCCCGACCGTCCTCATCCGTCGGAGCCGTCACCCGATCCGCCACCCGATCGGTCACCGGAGCCGCTACCGGAGCCGTCACCCGATCCGATACCCGGTCCGACACCCGGGCGACTGCCGCGGCCTGTTCGGCCGGGGGAAGGGCTACCAGGCGGAACCGCCACACGAGGAAGCCGCCGGAGGAGGTCTCGGACCAGAGGTCCTCAACCCGGAAGAGCCCGTCGTAGCGGTAGAAGGAGCGGGTCGCGGTGGTGACTCCCCGGACCACGCGAACCGGGGCCCCGGTCGCCGCGCTCGTCGCCAGGGCCGCGTTGCCGCGCGTCAGCTGCTGGTTCCGGGCCGGCTGCCCCGTCTGCGGGCTCCGCCCGCCCTCCCCGGTGTAGAGGATCACATCACCGAGATCCTCGTCGTCCTGGTACCCACCGGAGACCACGATCGATTCCGCGCCGAGTTCTCGCAGACCGCAGATACCGGCCTGGAGCGGCCGGTGCACGCCGGCGAGCGAGAGCGTCCGCCGGTTGTCGAACTCCTGGCCCAGTCGTACGCCCGGCACCGGCCCGATGCCGTCGGGGAACGGGCCGAACTCGACGGGCGCCTGCCCTTCCGGGAGGGCCGTGGCCAGTTCCCTGACCCTCGCCCGCTCCTCCTGCCGCGCCGTCTGGGCGCGGAAGAGCACTTCCCCGATGAGGGTGTCCCGGGTGGCCGCCAGCCAGGCGCTGTCATCGGCGCGCAGCGCGGACAGCCCGTCGAAGAGTTCGCGAAGCCGCGACTCCGTCGGAATGGTCCGTCCGTCCAGGTAGGAGTCGAGGGTTCGCGCGCTCAGGTCGCAGTGGCGCGCCACCCGTTCGGTCGACGGGTCGCCGACCTTGTTCCACAGTCCGCGCAGCGCGCGGGTGAAGTCCTCCTCCTCGGGTGTGCGGCCCGCCGTCGCCGCGCCCTGCCGCCGGGCCGCCTCCGCGAGGCCTTCCTCGGCGGCACGTCGCCGGTCGTGCCACTGCCGCCGTTCGAGCTCGCTGCCGCTGCCCCACGCCTCGACCATGGCGTCCAGGTTCTTGGCGCTCGGCAGGCGGGATCCGTTCAGGGCGGCGTAGACCGCCGTCCGCGAGGCGCCTAGCGCGACGACCGTCTCGACCGTGCCCCGGGACCGTTCCTTGAGTTCGCGGAGCTCGCGGGCGAAGGAGACCAGCGGGCCCGTTCCACTCAGCGGGAGCCTGCGCGCCATATCCCCACCGTGAGATTCCTCACAGTTCCTCTCCCATTTCCTGTGATGCGGGTCACATCGTCGACGTCAGTACGCCTCTGACCTGGACCAACATCAACTTTCTCAAGTCCCGCGATGTTTTCTGCGGTTTTTCGGCCTTCCGCAGCTCTGTCATCGTATCCACTGTCGGTACGAGCCGTACGCCCCACAACGGAGCGACGGCTCCCTGCGTCAACAGGAAGCCGTCATCACTCGTAGCCCCATCAACACCCGGAGAACTACATGCACGAGGGTACGGGGATTCCCGCGTCGGGCGGAAGCGCCCAGACCACGGGCACCGCACCGCCCGCACCGGGCCCCCGCTGGCTCGCTCCGGCCGGAGTCGGGGGGGGGGGGGGCGGCGGGCGGG
>NZ_JBHWIR010000176.1:10145-15631 GCF_042731835.1 Kitasatospora sp. NPDC059817
GGCCTCCGCCCCCAGACCGCGCCCCCCCCCGCCCGCGCCCGGGCCCCCGGGGGGGTGGCGGGCGCGGGCGGGCCGGCGGCCGGCGCGGCCCGGGCCGCGGCCGGGTTCCAGAGCAACAACACCATCGCGATCATCTCGGCGGCCCCGAGCCTCGTCGTGGTGCTGCTGTTCTTCTTCGGGGTCGTCTGCCCGGCGGTCTGGTCGCGCAAGGCCCAGCGCAAGAAGGCGGCCCTCAACGTGCTCAACACCCTCATCGGACGGAACCCCACGAGCCTCACGGGCCCGCCGCCCCGACGGTAGACCCACGACCACACCACACCACACCCGCTACCCGGCCCCGACCCCCACCCCAGACGCCCGACGCCGCCCACCCGCCTGCGGACGGACACCTCCGGTGGCGGGGCGGGCCGGGCTGGCCTTGACTGGGGCGGATCGTTGCCCCGCTGCGGGAGGACCGAGAGATGAGGTCGGTGAGGGAGGCCGCTGGCCGTTGGGGGGAGCGGCTGGCCCGGGGGCGCGGGCGGTGGGAACGAGCGCGGTCCAAGGCCGAGCGGCGCTTCCCCGTGATCACCGAGCTGACGGCCCGGCTGCTCTCCCCCGGACTGCTGGACGCCGCCACCCGGATGGCCTCCCAAATCTTCCTGACCTCCGTACCACTGCTGTTCGCGGTGGCCGCGTTCGCCCCGACCGGCGTGCGGGACCAGATGGTCGCCTCGCTCCGCTCGCTCTTCGGCATCTCCGGCGCCACGGATCAGCAGTTGCACCAGTCGCTGTACGGCACCGGGGACCTGCGGCAGACCACCGGGTTCATCGGCGTGCTGATGGCACTGCTGTCGGCGACCAGCTGCAGCCGCGCGGTGGCCCGGGTCTGCGAGCACGCCTGGCGGCTACCGAAGGCCGGGACCAAGGTGGCGGCCTGGCGGTGGCTACTGTGGATCGTGACCTGGCTGGCGGTGCTGCTGTTCCAGGGCCCGCTGCGGGACGGCTTCGGCGCCGGCTTCTGGCTGGGCCTGCCGCTGACCTTCACCGCCTCGTTCGTCGTCTGGTGGTGGACCGCCCACCTGCTGTTGAGCGCCCGGGTCGGCTGGCTGCCGCTGCTGCCCGGCGCGCTGCTGACAGCCGCCGCGGCCACCGCACTCTCGCTGACCGCCCGGATCTACATGCCGGACGCGCTGAACCGCGCGCTGGCCCAGTATGGTTCGCTGGGCCTGGTGCTGATGGGGCTGTCCTGGCTGATCGTGCTCTGCGCCGCCATCACCTTCTCCGTCACGGCCGGGGCGGTGCTGGCCCAGGGACCGCCGCTGAACGCCTACCTGGGCACGCCCGCCCCGGGCCCCCCGCGCACCGGCTGATCCGTCGACGCCACCACCACCACGACGCAGCCACCAACCACCGCCGCCACCGCCACCATCACCGCTGCCATCGCCACCACCGTCAACGCCGGCGCAGCCGCCCTCGGACGAGCCGGCCTGTGGCGACCGGGTCCCAGGAGCCCGGGCGGTCCCGGGTCAGCGGGTAGCAGGCCAGGCCGATCAGCACGGCGCTGAAGTGGCCGATGCTGGTGTAGTCCCGGCTCTGCGCGACGCCCAGGCCGTAGAAGACCAGCACACCGGCCACGTACAGGTACCGCCAGGGCCGCACGATCAGATAGGTGAGCACCGCGACCACCCCGGCGAGCGCGTAGCTGACGCCGTAGTCGAGGGTGTAGACGGCCCTCGGCGGGGCGATGCCGCGGTGGATCGCCCACCCGAGCAGGCCCTCGCTGAGGTAGGTCGCGCCGACGTGCGCGATCATCGCCACCGAGATCCAGCGCAGGGTGCCGAGCCAGCGTTCGGCGGGCACGTGGAAGAGGTTGTAGAGCAGGAAGTAGCTCAGCCACCCGCCGCCCGCGATCCACAGCGCGCTGGTGATCAGCACGCGCACCGGTGAGACCTGGAGGTGGTGCAGGTTGGTCGAGCGCCGTTCCAGGATCCGGTCGGCGGTCGCGGTGTCGACGTGGCGGATCACCTGCGTGGTGGCGAGCAGGATCACCAGCCACACGTAGGTGCCCGGGGCCCGGCGGACGTAGCTCCAGACCGCGTGCGCGAGGCGTGCCCACCAGGGGCGCCGGTGTCCGGGCGCGTTGGTGGTGCCACCGGTCATCGGCGCCTCCTCGACGGTTCCCTTCACCCTCACCCGGGGCGCCTCCGGGCGCGTCGACGCGGTGCGCCCTTCGGGTGACCGGGTCTCGCGGACGGTCTCCCGCGTCCCCCACGCCCTGGGCCCGGCGCCGGCCTCCGTGGTGGTCCGCGCGCTGAACGCCGACCCGGCCGGGCGCCCGGCGGACGGCGCGGCGCTGCTGGCGCTGGTGGCGCGTCTGCCGCCCGCTCCGCTCCCGGGCAGCCCGGCGCCGAACGCGAGTTCGGTCGGCGAGGAGATCACCCGGGGCTGGCGTACGCTGGCGCTCTGACCGCCCGGAACGGGCCGCCGGGGGCCGCCGGGCGGCACCACCGGGACCGCACAGCGAGGGCGACGGGCACGATGAGCGAGCGCGGCACAACGACCGCACCTGCAGGTCTCGACGCCGGCGCCGACGCGCGGCACCCGGCGCTGCGCGTGGCGGACCGGCTGCGGCTGACCACGGTGTACGTGCTGCTGCTGACCGCGACGGCCTGCTGGCTGGCCGGCCAGAGCCACGGCGCCCGGGCCCGGTTCGTCCGGCACAACAGCAGCAACGTCCACCACATGGAGGTCGGCAAGTGGTGGACGATGTTCACCAGCGGGCTGGTGGTCGACGGGGTGCCCGCCTGGGCGGGCATCGCGGCGGTGGCCGTGGTGCTGGGCCTGGCCGAGTGGCGCTGGGGCCCGGCCCGGGCCGGCGCGGTCTTCGTCTTCGGGCACCTGGGCGCCACTCTGCTCACCGAGGGCGCCATGTGGGTGATGCTCACCGCCCGGATCCCGGGGGCGCTGTCCCGCGCGCGTGACGTCGGGATCAGCTACGGGCTGGTCGGCACCGCCGGCTGCCTGCTGGCTCTGGGCCCGGCTCCGCTGCGCCGGTTCGGGCTGCCCGCGCTCGGGCTGGGGCTGGCCGTGACCTGGGCACTGGACCAGCAACTGGCCGACGCCGGGCACCTGGTGGCGCTCGGCCTCGGCGCGCTGGCCGCCCGGACGCCCTGGCTGCGCGGCCGGGCGCGGGCCCGGGCCCGGGTGCCGGTCTCCGCCACGCGCTGACGGCCCTCCGCCGTTCCTCCGGCGCTCCTCCCGACGTTCCTCCCCGGGGTCTTGCGATCACCCCCACCCCGAGTAATGCTGATTACATGATTACAACCTCGCCCGAAGAGCTCCGGGGGTGGTTCACCGGCCGCCTCCCCGCCGACCTGTTCACCGATCTCGTCGAGATCACCGCGGACCGCGAAGAGATCACCGTCGTCGGCCGCATCACCGAACCCGTCCTCGACCAAGCAGCATCGGACGCCGAGCGCGAAGCCGCGTTCGAGGGCCGGATCGCCGAGTTCCGCGACCGGACCAGGGACGCCCGGATCGCCGTCGCCCGGGAGGCCGAGCGCCGTTACGGCCGCAAGGTCTCCTGGGGCGCCGAGTGCGGCGACCTGAGGGGCATGTTCACCACCGTCTCCGCCCCCGTCATGACCCGGCTGCGCCAGCCCGAACGGCAGGTGCTCGACACCCTGGTGGAGGCGGGCGTCGCCCGCAGCCGCAGCGAGGCGCTCGCCTGGTGTGTCCGCCTGGTGCAGCGCCACTCCGACACCTGGCTCACCGAACTGCGCGAGTCGCTGGAGAACGTCCGCCGCCTGCGCGCCCAGGGGCCGGACGCCGACAGCGCCTCCTGACCCCCGCCCCGACATCCGACCTCCCAACGCGCCTGGGAGAAAGCCGGGTTGAGGTACGGCGACCACCGATCGGCCACGGCTGGGGGCGGCAACAGGAGCGGCCGCCCCTCGCCGAGCCGATCGTATGCTCTTGCGGTACTCTGCAAACCTATGCCAGAGTGCGGGCATCGGATACGCCGAATCCCCTCACACGTCGCTAAGTCAGGAGCCCGCGCCTCGCGGGTCAAGGGTGCATGCATGTCGAAGGTCTTGAGCAAGCTGCCGGTCGGTGAACGGATCGGCATCGCATTCTCCGGTGGATTGGACACCTCCGTCGCCGTCGCGTGGATGCGCGAGCACGGCGCCGTCCCCTACGCCTACACGGCCGACATCGGCCAGTACGACGAGCCGAACCTCGCCGACGTCCCGGCCCGCGGCCGCGCCTACGGCGCCGAGCAGGCCCGGCTGGTCGACTGCCGGGCGGCGCTGGTCGAGGAGGGCCTGGCCGCCCTCGCCTGCGGCGCCTTCCACATCCGCTCCGCCGGGCAGACGTACTTCAACACCACCCCGCTCGGCCGCGCCGTGACCGGCACCCTGCTGGTCCGCGCGATGCGCGAGGACGAGGTCTCCATCTGGGGCGACGGCTCCACCTACAAGGGCAACGACATCGAGCGGTTCTACCGCTACGGTCTGCTCGCCAACCCCAGCCTGCGGATCTACAAGCCGTGGCTGGACCAGCGGTTCGTCACCGAGCTCGGCGGCCGCAAGGAGATGTCCGCCTGGCTCTCCGAGCGCGACCTGCCGTACCGCGACTCCGCCGAGAAGGCCTACTCCACCGACGCCAACATCTGGGGCGCCACCCACGAGGCCAAGCGGCTGGAGTACCTGGACACCTCGATGGAGATCGTCAGCCCGATCATGGGCGTGGCCTTCTGGGACCCGGCGGTCGAGATCCAGACCGAGGACGTGACGATCGAGTTCGAGTTCGGCCGTCCGGTCCGCATCAACGGCCGGGCGTTCGCCGACGCCGTCGAGCTGGTGCACGAGGCCAACCGGATCGGCGGGCGCCACGGCCTGGGCATGTCGGACCAGATCGAGAACCGCATCATCGAGGCCAAGAGCCGCGGCATCTACGAGGCCCCCGGCATGGCGCTGCTGCACACCGCCTACGAGCGGCTGCTCAACGCGATCCACAACGAGGACACCGTCGCCACCTACCACACGCAGGGCCGCCGGCTCGGGCGGCTGCTGTACGAGGGCCGCTGGTTCGACCCGCAGTCGCTGATGCTCCGCGACAGCCTGCAGCGCTGGGTCGGCCAACCGGTCACCGGCAGCGTCACGCTGCGTCTGCGCCGCGGCCAGGACTACTCGGTGCTCGACACCCAGGGCCCGAACCTCAGCTACCACCCCGAGAAGCTGTCCATGGAGCGCAGCGTCGACGCCGCGTTCGTCCCGGACGACCGCATCGGCCAGCTGACCATGCGCAACCTCGACATCGCCGACTCGCGCAGCAAGCTGGAGCAGTACGCGGTGCACGGCCAGCTGGCGCCGTGGAGCGGCCTGATCGGTGAGCTGGCGCCCGGCGGGGCGGCGCCGATCGCCGCCGCCGGCCCCGACGCCGAGGCGCTGGCGGCCAAGTCCACCGCGCTCGACAGCGCCGCCATCGCGACGGGCGACGAG
>NZ_JBHWIR010000177.1:0-2235 GCF_042731835.1 Kitasatospora sp. NPDC059817
GCCCGCGGCCGGTTCGGCGCCGCCGACCTCGCCGAACTGCGGGACGCCGCCGACGACGCCCGGCGCTGGGACTCCAAGTACGGCGGCGGGAACTGGAAGGCCAACTCCGTCACCGCCTGCCTCCGGGAACGCGCGGTCCCGCTCCTGAACGGCTCCTTCAGCGACGAGGTCGGACGGCAACTGTTGTCCGCGACGGCCGAGTTGTCCCGCCTGGCGGGCTGGACGGCCTTCGACGTCGGCCGACACGACGTCGCTCAACGGCACTTCATCCAGGCTCTCCGCCTGGCCCGGGCCGGCGGCGACGTCCAGCTCGGCTGCTATGTCCTGACCACGATGGCCATGCAAACTCTGCTGAGGGGATTCGCGAGCGAGGCCATCGACATGGCCCAGGGCGCCTTCGAGCGGGCCAGGGGCCGGGCGGCCCCCAGGGTGCTCGCGTTCACCAAGCTCATCGAGGCCCGGGCCCACGCCCGGGACGATGACGCCCGGGCCGCCTCCGCCGCGCTCGCCGCCTCCGAGAGCCTGCTCGACCAGGCCCACGACGGCGCGGTGGAGCCGGCGTGGATCGACTTCTACCACCACGCCCGGCTCTCGGCCGACGCCGCCGAGATCTTCCGCGATCTGAAGAACCCCGGGGCCGCCCTCGGGTGGAACGCGCAGGCGGCCGCCATGCCGCCCGGGGTGTTCACCCGCTCGGTCGGGATGCGGCTGGCCATCGTCGGAACCGCCCACCTCCAGAGCAAGGACCTGGACCAGGGCCTCGCGCTCGGCCACCAGGCCGTCGACATCCTCGCCCGCGTCCAGTCCAGCCGGGCCAAGGACTACGTCCGCGAGTTCAACACCGCGCTCACCCCGTGGCGCCGCGAGCCGCAGGTCGTCGGGTTCCTCCGGCGGACCGGCAAGGAACTCGGCGTCGCGGCATAGGGCGAGAGGCGGTGCGGCCGGGTCAGGTGCCCGGGTGGGAGGCTGCCCAGCCGTGTTCGAGCAGGGCGAAGGCCTCGTCGGCGGCTCGGCGCGGTTCGACGTGCCGCAGGATGAGGCCGCGGGCCTCAAGGGCGAAACGGGCGAGGGCGGCGCAGCTGACGTCGTCCTCGGGGGCGGCGACGGCCTCGGCGATGGCTCGTGCCAGGGCGGTTTCGTGGCGCGTCCACATGCGGTGGGCGTAGTCGCGCAGCGCGGGGGTCTCCTGCACCATGCGCGTGAAGTCGGCGAACCGCGGGTCCGCGGTGTGGACGGCGAACTGGGTCTGCGCCAGCAGGAGGCGCTCGCGCAGCGCCTGCGGGATGGACGTGCCGGGGGTGCGTTCGCGTACGGCGGCGACGAGTGCTGCTTCGATGTCGTCCTCCTGGTCGAAGACCAGGGCTTCCTTGCCGGAGAAGTGCTTGAACAGGGTGGTCACCGAGACGTCGGCGGCCTCGGCGACGTCCTTGACGCCGACCTGGTCGTAGCCGTGTTCGAGGAAGAGGTCGAGTGCGGCGTCGGCCAGGGACTGGCGGGTCTGGGCCTTCTTGCGCTCGCGGCGCCCGGTCGGTTCGGTCACGTGCCCACCATATCGGCGAAGTGCATCCGCTGCAAAAGTTTAGTCGTTGCGCTTATTTAGCGAGTGTGCTTTCTTGGTGATGTCAGGCCTCCCAGCGGCCCACCCACCTCCCCGAGGGGTACTCCCATGAACTCTGCCCGCGATCCCCGCCGTCTCCGCCGTCCCCGCGATCCCCGCATCGCGATCGTCGGCGCCGGTCTCGGCGGCCTCACCTGCGCCCGGGTCCTGCAGCAGTACGGCCGCTCCGTCACCGTCTTCGAGCGCGAGGCATCCGCCGACGCCCGCCCGCAGGGCGGCACCCTCGACCTGCACGCCGACACCGGCCAGGCCGCCCTGCGCGCGGCGGGGCTCCTCGACCGGTTCCACGCCCTCGCCCGCCCCGAAGGAGACGCATGGCGCGTGCTCGACTTCGCCACCGCCGCGCTCGTGGCGCAGCAGGGGCCTTCCGCCGACGGTGGCCGGCCGGAGATCGACCGCGGTCAACTGCGCGGCCTGCTCCTGGACTCGATCGCCGAGGGCGCGGTGCGATGGGACCGCGCCGGCGCGGGGGGGGCGCGCGGGGCGCGCGGGCGCGGGGGCCCGCGCGCGCGCGGGGGGGGGGGGGGGGGGGGGGCCGCGGCGCGCGGGGGGGGGGGGGGGGGGGGCGCGGGGGGGGGGGGGGGCGGCAGGGTGCCCGGGTTCCGGAGGTTCTGGGG
>NZ_JBHWIR010000177.1:2245-15616 GCF_042731835.1 Kitasatospora sp. NPDC059817
GGAGAGACCCCCGGTGTCAGAGGGGGGGCTTGGCAGGTGACCCGAGCGGGGGGGGGGGGGGGGCGGGGGCCCCGCCGCGGGCGGGGGCCCCCCCCGCCCCCGGACGGCACCTGCCGGCTGCGCTTCGGTGACGGCACCGCCGAGGACTTCGACCTGGTGGTCGGCGCCGACGGCACCTGGTCGCGCGTCCGCCCGGCCCTGTCGCCCGCCGTACCCCGCTACACCGGTGTCACCTTCGTCGAGACCGGATTCGACCACTGCGACACCCGCCACCCCGACCTCGCGCGGCTGGTCGGCAACGGTTCGATGCTGGTGAAGGGCGTCGGCAGGTCCCTGGTCGCCCAGCGCAACAGCAACGGCCACATCCGCGCCTACATAGCGCTGCGCGTGCCGGAGGACTGGCACACGGCCGCCGGTGTCGACCTCGGCGACAGGCGGGCCGTGCGGACGCACCTGCTGAGGATGTTCGACGGCTGGGACGAGAGCCTGCGCTACGTCCTGCGCAACAGCGACAGCGGGTTCGTCAGCCGGCCCCTGTTCGTCCTGCCCGCCCCGCACACCTGGCAGCACGTTCCCGGCGTCACGCTGCTCGGCGATGCCGCGCACCTGATGCCCCCGGTCGGACTGGGCGCCAATCTCGCCATGCTCGACGGCTCCGACCTCGCCCACGCCCTCGCCACCGAACCCGGCGTCGACGACGCCGTCCGCGCCTACGAGAGCATCATGCTGCCGCGCTCGATCGAGGCCGCGACGGGCAGCGCCCAGGGACTCGACCACCTCGTTCCCTCGACGGCCCCCTGACCCGACTCCACTCGGGCTCTGACTGTCTTCGCTCAGGGACCTGGTGTTCGGGCGCTCGCGGCTGGAGTCGTCCAGGGCGGGTCGAGCGACTGTCGGCTTCCACGGGCTGTCCGGGCTGTCCGGTCCCTTTGGTCGCTTTGGTCGCTGCGTATTTACGCAGGTCAGGGTGGCGACAGGGACTGAAGCGACTGAGGCCGGGGATTGGGTGCACGTTGTCGCCCGGCGCGGAGAGTCCACCGTGGGCGCGGTTTGAACGTGGTGTCAGGCAACGGGTCGTCCGTTGCCGAACAGCTGTCCGGTGGGCCCGTCGGCGCCGAGGGTGGCGGCTCGGACGATGTCGCGGGCGCTTTCGGCGGCAGAGCGGTCGGTTGCGTCGTCGCCGCGTTCGGGGTGGGTGGCGGTGTTGCCGGGGTCGACGGCGTTGACCAGGATCGGGGTGTGCGCCAGGTCCCGGGCGAGCACCGTGGTCAGGGCGTTGAGCATGTACTTGGCCATCGAGTAGGCCGGGGCGCGCAGCGACGCGCCGAGGTCGAGGCCGGTGGCGATCTGCTGGGCGGACAGGCTTGAGACGTTCACGATCCGGGCTGCGGGCGCGGCGGTCAGCAGCGGCAGCATCGCCTGGGTCAGGGCCCACGGGCCGATCACGGTGACTTCCAGTGCGGTGCGCACCGCATCCATGTCGGCCTCCATCGCGGACAGGACCTGGAAGTCGGGCATGGCGCTGGCGTTGTTGACCAGGACGTCGAGGTGGCCGAAGGCCTGGGTGAGGTGGTCGGCCGCTTCGTGCATGCTGACGGGGTCGGACAGGTCCAGGCGCAGGGCGGTGGCCGCGTGCCCGTCCCGGCGCAGTCGGTCGGCCAGCGGCTCTGCCGTGGAGTGGTCGCGGGCGGTGAGGACGACGTGGTGGCCCTGTCCGGCGAGTTCGCGGGCGACGGCGAAGCCGAGTCCGGCCGGGCGGCTGGTCCCGGTGACGAGTGCGGTCCTGGTGGCCATGGCGGGTGTTCCCCTTTCAGGTGGCTTGAACAGCTGCTCGCTTGAGCTTGCACCGCGACGTCGGAGCTGTCACCGGGCACCTGTATGTTGATCACCCGCCGACCCCGTCGGTGTCCCGTCCCGGGGTGTCGACGTGCGGGTCCGGCCTGGGGTGGTGGTCGCTTCGCGGAAATCGGGTCGCTGTCGTCGGGGGATCAGGAGATCCTTTGGCGTCGAGGCTGAACAGCCGCTCATCATCTCAAGTGCCTGAAGGATTTTGCATGACCGTTCCTGCCCCGCCCGACAGCCCGCGGTCCGCCGAGGAGCCGGCCGACACCAACGCATGGGCGGCGCCGAGCCCGGGTCAGGGTCAGGGCGAGGCCACGGCGCCCGCCGCCACCGCTGCCGCACCCCCTGCCGCGGCTCCGAACGTCCCGTACTGGCCGCCGTACGCGTACCCGATGCCGGCGCCGCAGCCCCGCAACGGCCTGGGCACCGCGGCCATGGTGCTCGGGATCGTCGGTGGCGTCCTCAGCCTGGCCGTCATCTTCTTCTGGCTGTCCTGGCTGCCGGCCCTGCTCGCCGTGGTCTTCGGCGCCATCGGGCTGGGCTACGTCCGCAAGGGCCTGGCGACCAACCGGGCGATGGCGCTCGCGGGCGTGATCCTGGGCATCACCGGCCTGCTGGTCTCGGTCGGCGCCGGGGTGTTCGTCGTGACGCGGGTGCAGGCGGCCAGCGAGGAGCGGCGGGCGGAGGAGAACGCCGCGCGTGCTCGCGCCGACGCCGCGACCCGGGCCGACAACGAGCGGGTGGCGAGGGAGCGGGAGCGGATCGAGGCCGAGCGGAGGAGGGTCGAGGCCGAGCAGGAGACGACGGCCGCGGACGAGCGGGCCCGGCGTCTGTCGTTCGGTCAGTCCTACACGTACGGGGACGGGCTGAAGGTCACGATGGCCGCGCCGACGCCGTACGTTCCGAGCGACAGCGTGTCGGGGACGCCCAAGAACGCCAAGGTCATCCAGGTGAGGATTACCGTCGTCAACACCGGGTCGGAGGACGTCTCGCTCAGCGGTTCGGGGCTGCCCACCATCAGGGACGCCAAGGGCAACCTCGTCTTCACGCTGATCGACGGAAGCGGACGGATGAAGATTCTCAAGGGCTCGCTGGCCCCGGGCGAGGAGGCCACCGGTCTGACGGCGTACGCCCTGCCGGGCAGCGCGGGCGACCGGTTCTCCGTCCAGTTCGACTACGGTCTCGGGCGGCTGCGCAAGGACGTCATCTGGTCCGGCTCCCCGAGCTGACCCGGGGTCGCTCCCGCCGGAGATCAGGGTGGGGCGAGGTCTCGGACCCGGATCGTCCGAGGCCGGGGCGCGCCACATGCCGCGCCCCGGCCGGGTATCGAGGGAGCCTCAGAGGTTGAAGCGCATGATCATTCGACTTTCCGGGAGGCTGCTGATGGTCCCGCTGTCGCAGTCCGTGATGTCGGCCCCGGGGTAGAGGGTGCCGGTGACGGTGGCGCCGGGCAGGACGGTGCTTCCGAGGGTCACCGTGCCGTTCAGGCTGTTGGCGATCTGGTTCTTCGAGGGGTCGCCCTCGACGCGTTGCATGCCCGAGGTGTTGATGGTGGAGGTGCCGGCCGGCTTGCCGTTCGCGTCGACCCAGTCGACGACGATGGTGCTGGTGAGCTGGCCGACCTGCTTGCAGGAGAGGGTCGCCGACCCGGTGACGGAGACCGATCCGGCGGACAGGGCGGGGCCGCCGTTCTTCGTCAGGCACTTGTCGATGGCGCCGTCGTTCATGGACAGGTCGACCGCGGCGGGGGTGTCCGTGATCGCCTGGGTGCTGTTGACCGTACCCTCCGCGGAGCACAGGAGCCGGAGCAGGGGGTTGGCCCGGGTTTCGGCGACCCCGTTGGCCCCGTTGGCCCCGTCGGTCACGACCGGCGTGTCGGCGGCCGAGGCGGGGGCGGGCTGCTGGAGGAGCACGGCCGAGGTGGCGGCCAGGGCGGCCAGGGCGAGCGGGACGGCGGCCAGGCGCCACCGGCGGGGCCTGGACGGCGCTGCTTCCCGCGTCGGCACGGGGTCGGAGTCCCAGGAGTACGAGGGCATGGTGTTCCTGTTCTGTGAAGTCGGGCCGCTGAGGGTCAGAGGAGTGCGGAGAACTGGGCGTCGTGCTTCGCGGTGAGGCTGCTCAGGCCGTTGGAGCAGTGGCTGATGTCGCTGGTGGGCTCGAAGGTGGCGAGGACGCCGGCGAGCGGCAGGACCTTGCTGCCGAGGGACACCGTGCCGTTGCTCGAGTTGAGGATGTCCCCGTGCGCGGGGTCGCCTTCGACGTCCTGGTCACCGCTGGTGGTCACGGTGGAGGTTCCGACGACGCTGCCGGTCTGGTTCAGGCCGCTGTACCAGGTGATGGTCTCGGTGCCGCTGAACGTACTGGGGGAGGAACACGAGAGCGTGCCGGTGCCGGCGAAGGTCAACGTCGCCGACAGGACGTTCGTGGGCCCGCCGTTCTCGGCGAAACACTCGTCGAACGTGCCGACCCAGGAGAGGGACACGGTTGCGGGGGTGTTCGTGATCGGCGCGCTGCTGGTGCCGACGGCCTGCCCGGAGCAGGTGAGCTTGGTCAGGAGCGTGTCGCGGTGGCCGGTGGACTCGCTGGCGGCGGCCGGGGTGGGGGCGGCCTGCTGGAAGAGCAGGCCGGCACCGGCGGCTGTGGCGACCAGGGCGAGCGGGACGGTCGCGAGACGCCACCGCCGGACCGAGAGTTTTCTGGTGTGCGGCCCGGACGGTGTGCCTGGGGCGGTGGGTCGAGCTCCCATAATGCTCTCCTTTGTTTAGGTACGAACTGCTGCTGCCAGAATCACCACCAGTGGGGCTCCGTGCGATCCGAGCGGGGCTGGATTCGCCTTTACGGTGCGATATTGATCCGACTGTCGCAGCGCACGGCCGAACTCCTCCAGCGTTGTCTTTTTGCTACTGAAGATCGTGAACAATCTTTACTATCGGGCAGTCGGGGGATACCGGCGCGTGCTTGCCGGGTCTTCCCCCGGCGTCGGGTTACGTTCTGCGGCAGACCTTTTCAGCGCTGGCCCGTCGGGCCGCCCGACGGACAAGGGGAGAACCCCATGCTGCCCAGTCGACCCCTCCTGCCCGGCTTTCCGGGTAGGGAGTACTGGCGGCGCGAGGAGGAATCCGGACTGCACTACGTCGACCACGGATCCGGCGACGTCGTGCTCATGCTGCACGGAAACCCGACGTGGGGATATCTGTGGCGGCGTATTATCGCCGCGCTGGCCGGGGATTTCCGCTGCATCGTGCCGGACCAGTTGGGCATGGGGCTCTCCCAGCGCAGGACCGGTGCCGGTCCGATTCCGCTCGCGGAGCGGCTGGAGCACCTCGACGCGCTGGCGGCCCACCTGATCGAGCAGCGTCGGGCGCCGTCGGCGGGCTGGACCCTGGCGGTACACGACTGGGGAGGGCCGATCGGCCTGGCCTGGGCGAGGCGGCACCCCGGGTTGGTCACGAAGCTGGTCGTGCTGAACAGCGTGGGTTTCCGCTGGCCCGAGGGCTACCGACTGCCGCGATCGCTGGCCCTGCTGCGCGACGTCCGGCCGCTCGGCGAGGCGGCGCACCTGCTGAACGTCTTCCCCCGGGCGGCGCGGCGGGTCGGGGTGGTCCGGCCGCTGCCCGCCGAGGTCCGCTCCGCCTACCTGCGGCCGTACCGCAGCGCGTGGCAGCGCCGCGCGGTGCGGGACTTCCTGCGGCAGATCCCGCGCGCTGGCGAGGACCCCGCCTGGTCCCTGGTCGATCCCGGCGGCGACAGCGCCGACCTCGCCGGGCTGCCGGTGTTCATCGGCTGGGGCCTGCGCGACCCGGTGTTCACCCCGCTCGTCCTACGGGAGTGGCGGCGCAGGCTCCCGCACGCCGAGGTGCACGCCTTCGCCGACGCGGGCCACTTCGTCCTGGAGGACGCCGGCGAGTCCCTGACCGGGCCGCTTCGGCGCTTCCTGTCCACGCGATGACGAACCATCACGGAGAGGTACCCATGCCCTCGCCCCACAGCAGGATCAGTCTCGTGCGGGTCCATGTCCCCGAGGCCCGTCAGAGTTCCCGCGAGATCGAGGAGGAACTGCGCCGGCAGAGCCCAGGGGCCGCGCTGCCGGCGGGACTGTTGGAGCACATGTTCGGGCTGCGCGAGCGGTGCGTGGCCGCGCCGGGGGAGCTGCCCTCGGACCTGGCGGCCCGGGCGGGTGCCGCCGTCCTGCGCGACGCCGGCCTCCCACCCGAGGCGATCGACCTGCTCGTCTACACCGGGATCACCAAGGACCTCGACGAGCCGGCGACCGCGAACGTGGTGGCCGCCAAACTCGGTGTCACGGCACCGGTCTTCGATCTGATGAACGCCTGCAACGGCGTGCTCAGCGCGTTGGAGAGCGTGGACGCGCTGATCAGGCTCGGTTCCTACCGGCGGGTGCTGGTGGTCACCGGGGAGACGCCCAGCCGACTGACCCGCTGGCGCATTCCGGACCGCGGCCGGCTCGCATCGGCGCTGGCCAGTCTCACGCTGGGCGACATGGGGGCGGCCGTGCTGGTGGAGGCGAGCGAACGGCCCGGCATCCTCGGCAGCCGCTTCTTCGCCAACCCGGCCGCGTGGCCGAGTGCGGTACTGCGCAGCCCGTACGCCACCGGCCGGATGCACGAGTTGGAGGTCGACGACGCCGCGTTGACGGCCTCCTTCGCGGAGCTGCGGGAACAGGCCTTCAAGGCCGCGGGCGAACTGGTCGATTCCGTGGCCGACTGTGCGCTGTTCTGCGTCCACCAGCCCTCGGCAGCCATGACCCGCGACCTCTGCTCAAGCGCCGGTATCCCCGCCGAGTCCGTGATCCCCACCTTCCCCCACTACGGCAACGTCGCCACCGCCACCATCCCGCTGCAACTGGCACTCGCGCAGGAGCAGGGCCGGCTGCACGAGGGCGACCTGGTGGGGATCCTCGGCCTGGCCAGCGGCACCAGCCTCGGCGTCATGGCCCTGCGGTGGTGAGCGCGGTCCCCGGGGCCACCCGGGAGCAGGACGCCTGGCCGGAGACGCTCGCCGCCCACCTGGCCGGCTGGGCCGGCCTGCAGCCGGACCGCACCGCCCTCGTCTGGCCCGCTCCGCGCGGCCGTTGGCACACCGTCGACTTCGCGACGCTGGAGGCCGCCTGCCGGGCGCGCATCCGCGAACTGCGCGAGGCGGGCGTCGGCGCCGGGCAGAAGGCCGTGGTGATGGCCCGCGACCCGTACGACCTGGTGACCACCGTGTACGGGCTGCTCGCCCTCGGTGCGGTGCCGGTGCTGATCGACCCGGCGCTGCCCCGTCCGGCGCTGCGGGCCTGTCTGGACGAGACGCGGCCCGAGGTGTTCATCGGCGACCCGCTCGCCCAGCTGGCCCGGCTGCTGCTCGGCTGGGCCCGCCCACACGTCACCGTCTCGCTGTTCACGGGCCGCACGTGGCGCGCGCGCCGGCCGGACCCGGAGCCGGAGCGGTCGGAGCCGTCGTGGCCGAGCCCGCCGCCCGCCGCCTCGCTCGCGCTGATCGCCTTCACCTCCGGCTCCACCGGAGTGCCCAAAGGCGTGGAGTACGAGCACCGGCAACTGGCCGCCCAGGTCCGCTCGATCGCCGGGCTGCTGGGGCTGGGCCCGGGGGAGGTACTGCTCGCCGGGTTCCTGCCCTTCGCCCTGTTCGGGCCCGCCACGGGCGCCACCACCGTCGTGCCGGCCGTGAACCACCTCAGACCGGCCCGCACCCGGGGCGCCGACCTGGCGCGTGCCGTCACCGAACACTTCGCCTCGGTGGTGTGCGCCTCCCCGGCGGTGCTGCGGGCCCTGGCCGGGGAGTGCGAGCACGGCCGTGTGTCGCTCGCCCCGGTGCGGCTGGCCTGTTCCTTCGGTGCCCCGCCGTCCGAACGGCTGGTGCGTACGCTGCGCCGGGCGCTGCCGGAGGACGCGACGTTGCTCAGCGCGTACGGCGCCACCGAGTGCCTGCCGGTCAGCGTGATCGACAGCACCGAACTGGCCGCCGCGCACGCGGAACCGCTGCACGCCCACCGCGGGGTCTGCCTGGGCCGCCCGGTGCCCGGCATCACGGCCCACGTCCTGGTGCCGGTCGGCCCCGTGTCGTACAACCGGCCTGTGCCGCAAGGGGGTTACGGGGAGATCACGGTCGGTGGCCCGCAGGTCAGCCTGGCCTACCATGCCCGCCCGGGAGCGAACGCGGCCGCCAAGGTCGGCTCCGGCGAGGACGTGCTGCACCGCACCGGCGATCTCGGCTGGCTCGACGGGAGCGGCCGGCTGTGGTTCCTCGGGCGCTCCGCGCACCGGGTGCACGGAGCCGGGTTCGTGCTCGACACCGCGGTGGTCGAGCGGATCACCGACGCGGTGCCCGGCATCGGCCGCACCGCGCTGATCGGCCTCGGGCCCGCGGGCCGTCAACGGCCGGTGCTCTGCGTGGAGTTGGCGCCCTCGGCGGCCAACTCCGCGACGGCCGTCCTCCAGGGGCTTCGGCACGCCCTGTCGGCGGTGCCGGGCGGCCACCGGATCGCCACCGTCCTGCTCCACCGCCGGCTGCCCACCGACCCGAGGCACAACTCGCGCGTCGACCGCGACCGCCTCGCCCGCTGGGCCCGCCGCCGGCTGCGCCGACGACGCCCGGGCGGCGTGCCGGGAGGCGGGCGATGAGGGTCCTGGTCACTGGGGGCAGCGGCTTCCTCGGTCTGGAGCTGTGCCGCCGCCTCACCGGGCGCGGCGACGCGGCGGTCTCGCTGAACCGCCGCTGGAGTCCGGAGCTGGAGCGGCTCGGGGTCCGTCAGCACCTGGGCGACATCGCCGACCCGGATACGGCCCGGCGAGCCCTCGCCGGGTGCGAGGCGGTGATCCACAACGCGGCCCTGGCCGGGGTCCGGGGGCCCGAGCAGCCGTACCGCGCGGTCAACGTCGACGGCACCCGGCACGTCCTGACCGCCTGCCGCGCCCTCGGCATCCGCCAACTGGTCTATACCTCCACCGCGAGCGTGGCCTTCACCCCCGAGGGCGTCACGGGAGCGGACGAGTCCCTGCCCGGGCCCCGGCGCCACTCGGCCGCCTACCCCCGCACCAAAGCCGAGGCCGAGGCGGCCGTCCTCGCCGCCAACGGCCCGGACCTGGCCACCACGGTGCTGCGCCCCCATCTGATCTGGGGGCCCGGCGACCCGCACTTCCTGCCCGCCCTGCTGCGGGCGACCGAAGGCGGGCGACTGCTGATGCCGGGCCGCGGCACCAACCTCGTCGACACCTGCCACCTCGCCACCGCGGCCCACGCCCACCTGCTCGCGCTGGACCGGCTGCGACCGGGCCACCCGGCGGCCGGGCAGGCCTACTTCATCGCCCAGGGCGAACCGCGGTCCCTGCGCGAGGTGGTGACCAGGCTCCTGGCCACGGCCGGACGCCACGCGAGCTGGCGCCCGGTGCCCTACCCCGTCGCCCTGGCCGCCGCCGTCCTGGCCGACGCCACCACGACGGTGCTCCGCCGCCACACCGACCACGGCCTCAGCCGATTCCTGCTCCACCAGCTCACCCGGCCGCACTGGTTCGACCTCACGTCGGCCCGGCGCGACCTCGGCTTCGAGCCGCCCACCACGTTCGACCAGGCCATGGCCGAGCTGACCCGTCACCACCGCACCACCGGCGGCTGAGCCCGCCCCCTCACACTCCGGAAAGGAACCACCGCTATGGACACGACGCTCTCCGTGGACGACGTCTGCGACACCGCCCAGACCCTGCTCGTCGAGCGGTTCGGCGTATCCGCCGACGCCGTCAGCCCCGACGCCACCTTCGAGGAGATGGACGTCGACTCGCTCGCGCTGGCCGAGTTCGCCTTCGTGCTCCAGGACGAGTTCGGCATCCTGATCAGCCAGGAGGACGCCGACCGGCAGAGCACGCTCATCGACGTCGCCCGGATCGTCCAGGCCCGGCTCGGCGACGCGACCGAACCCGTCGCGTGAACCGCCCCGAGATCGCCGTCACCGGCCTGGGGCTGGTCACCCCGGCCGGGTTCGGCACCGAGGAGACCTGGCAGCGGGTCTGCGCCGGCACGCCCACCGCGTCACCGGACCCGGACCTCGACGCCGCCCCGGTGGCGTTCTCCTGCCGCATCCCCGCCATGGACCTGGACACGGCGGTCGGGCGCAAGAAGGCCTGGCGGATCGGACGGTTCAGCAAGCTCGCGCTGCTCGCGGCCCGGGAGGCCGTCCAGAACGCGGGACTGGACACCGGCGGGTGGGACGGCGCCCGGGTCGCCGTCGTGCTCGGGGTGGGCTTCGGCGGCGCGCCGCACTGGGAGGACCAACTGCGCCGACTCCACCAGCGCGGGCCGGCCCACGTCTCGCCGACGGTGATTCCGATGGTCATCGGCAACATGGCCGTCGGCGAGGTGGCCCAGGAGTTCGGCGCGCGCGGCCCCACGCTCGCCTGCGCCACCGCCTGCGCCTCCGGTGCCACGGCGCTGACCATCGCCCACGACCTGCTGGTCGCCGGGTCCTGCGACATCGTCCTGGCCGGTGGCGCCGAAGCCGCCCTCAGCCCGCTGGTGGCGACCGGGTTCCACCGGATGGGCAGCCTGTCGACACGCGGGCACGACGTGCCGGGCGCCTCCCGGCCGTTCGCCGCCGACCGGGACGGCTTCGTCCTGGCCGAGGGAGCCGCCGTGCTCGTCCTGGAGCGCGCCGCGGACGCGAGGGCGCGCGGTGCCCGGGTGCGCGCCGTGCTCGCCGGACACGGCGCCAGCAACGACGCCCACCACCCGACCGCGCCGCCCCAGGGCGCCGCCGGTGTGGAACAGGCGCTGCGCACGGCGCTGCGCAGTGCGGGCCTGGGCGCCGGCGACATCGGCCACGTCAACGCCCACGGCACCTCCACCCCACTCAACGACGCCGCCGAAGCCGGCCTGATCGCCCGCGCCCTGCCGCACCAGCCCAGCGTCACCGCCCCCAAGGGCGTGCTCGGCCACAGCCTCGGCGCGGCCGGCGCGATCGAGGCGGCGCTCACCGTGCTGACCATCGAGCGCGGGCTGGTACCGCCGGTCGCCAACCTCACCCCCGACATCGCCGAGTTCGACATCGACTGCGTCACCGGGACGGCGCGCCGGCAGCGCATCGACGCGGCGCTCAGCCACTCCTTCGGCTTCGGAGGCCACAATGTCGTCCTCGCCCTGCGCCGGGACTGACCCCCGGACGGGCGTGGTCCGAGCCGCCCCGGCGCCGCCCGACGGCACCGGGGCCCGGCTCGGCGCACTCGTCGCCCGCCACCGCTGGGCGGTGCTGTGGACCACCGCCCTGCTACTGGCCGTCGCCGCGGTCGTCGGGGCCGGGCTGCCCGCGCGGCTGTCCCACGGTGGCTTCACCAACCCCGGGGCCGAGTCCGGCCGGGCGATCGAAGCCATCGAACACCACTACAACGCGGGCGGGACCAGCACGATCGTGGTCTTCCGCAGCGAGACCCTCACCGTGGACGACCTGGAGTTCGGCGAAGCCGTGCGCACCGCGCTCGCCGAGGTGCCCAGATCCGTGCTGACGGGTGCCCAGCACTACTGGAACACCGGCAAGCGGGAACTCCTCTCCGACGACGGGCACGCGGCCTGCGTGGTCGTCGGACTGGCCGGCACCGGCGACCAGGCCAAGACCGCCTCCTACGAGCGGCTGCGCCGGCTGCTGCACGCCGACGGACTCACCGTCTCCTACGCCGGGCAGGTACCGCTCCAGGCCGACCTGGACCGCACCGTCGACGACGACCTCACCCGGGCCGAACTCTACGTCTTCCCCCTGCTGTTCCTGCTGCTGCTGCTCTTCTTCGGCAGCCTCGCCGCGGCCCTGCTGCCGCTGGCCGTGGCCGGCGCGAGCCTCACGCTGTCCTTCGCGGTGCTGCGCGTGCTCGCCCCACTGGTGCCGGTCAGCTACGTCACCCGCAACGTCGTCGTCATGATCGCTCTCGGGCTGTCCGTCGACTACGCCCTGTTCGTCGTCGTCCGCTTCCGGCGCGAGCTGCGCCACCGGGGCGACCCGCACCGGGCCGTGGCCGCCACCATGGCCACCGCCGGGCACACCGTGCTCTACTCCGCGACGGCCATCTCGCTCGCCGTCCTGGGCCTGACCCTGCTTCCGTTCCCCATCACCCGCTCCCTCGGCATCGGTGCCGCCGTCACCGTCGCGCTGGCCGGCGCCGTCAGCCTCACCATGCTGCCCGCCGTACTGGCCGTGCTCGGCCCGGGCGTCGAGGCCGGGTGCGTCCGGCTGCCGGGCTTCGGGCGGGCCGGTCTCGGACGTGCCTGGGCGGAGGGCGAGGAGACGGGGTTCTGGTACCGGCTGGGCCGGAGCGCCGTCACGCACCCGTGGGCCTGGCTCACCGCCGCCGTCACGGTGATCGCCGTGCTGAGCGTCCCGGTCGTCGGCCTGCACCTCGCGGCGAGCGACCAGCGGACCCTGCCCGCCGGGGCGGCCAGCCGCAGAGCACAGGAGCAGCTGCACGAGGACTTCCCGGCGGCCGCGCTCGACCAACTCCAGGTCGTCGCCCACCTGCGGGACGACATCGGCGGCCAGCCGGGCAAGGCCGCACTGGCCCGCTGGCAGCAGCGGCTCGCCGGACTGCCGGGCGCCCAGGACGTCCGGCTGCGTGTCAGCACCGCGCACAGCGCCATACTGACCGTCAGCACCGACGCGGCTCCGGACACTCCCGCCGCCGGGCAACTGGTGCGCGCCGTGCGGGCGCTCGACCCGCCCGACGGCGGCAGCGTCCTGGTCGGCGGACCGGCCGCGGCCAACGTCGACGTCCTGGACACCCTGAAGGCCAGGCTCCCGGCACTGGTCGGGTACCTGCTGGTGGTCACGCTCGGCCTGCTCTTCCTGGCGTTCCGGTCGCTGTTGGTCCCGCTCAAGGCGGTCATCACCACGACGATGTCCCTCGGCATCGCCTTCGCGGCCGTCACCTGGACCGTCCAGGACGGCCACGGCGCCCGGCTGCTGGGCCTTCAACCCACCGGGTACGTCGGCGGGTTGGAGGCCGCCATCATGCTGATGTTCGTCTTCGCGCTCTCCGTCGACTACGAACTCTTCCTGATCGCGCAGATCCGCGAGCTCCACCGCGGCGGCATGGACAACGCGAGCGCCGTGGTGACCGGCCTCGGGCGCACCGGCGGGCTGATCTCGGCCGCGGCGGCCCTGATCGTGCTGGTCGCCGCGGCCTTCGCGACCAGCCCCGTCGTCACCGTGAAGGAGATCGCCCTCGGTGTCCTGGTGGCCGTGGCCGTCGACGCCACCGTGGTGCGCATGCTGCTGGTCCCCGCCACCATGCGCCTGCTCGGTGAACTCAACTGGTGGACACCGCGCTTGCGGCGGCCGGCGGCGCCCAGCGGGCCTCGTCCCGGGCCGTTGCCGGGCCTGGAAGCGGTGGAGTGAGCGCGCGAGTGGGTTCCGAGCGGGCCCGGCGCTCGGAGGCGTGCGGAGCGGGCTCGGAGCACCGGGGGGGGGGGGCGCGGGGGGCGCGCCCGCGCCACCCCGCCCGCGCGCGCTGGGGGGGGGGCGGGGCGGGGGGAGGG
>NZ_JBHWIR010000178.1:0-8897 GCF_042731835.1 Kitasatospora sp. NPDC059817
GTCCTGTGCGACCGGGCGGGCCGACTGCTGTGCGGGAGCCGGGTTCAGGACGGCAGGCGCAACACCGTGCCCGGCTGGATGAGGTCCGGGTCGTCGCCGATGGCGGCGCGGTTGAGCGCGTAGAGGGCGGGCCAGCCGCCGGGCACGCGCAGGGTTTCGGCGAGGTCGCCCAGGGTGTCGCCCTCGCGGACCGTCCACCCGCCGTCGCCGGCCTCGGCGCCGGCACTGTCGCTGTCCGCCGGGGGCGCGGGCGCGGGTGCGGGTGCGGGCGGCGGGGGCAGGGCGGCGTCGCGCTCGCGGTCGTGGCCGCGGGTGGCGCGGGCGCCGCAGGCGGGCCAGGGGGCGAGGCCGCGCCGCCCGGCGAGGTGCTGGGCCACCGCGATCTGTTCCTCGCGGCTGGCGAGGTCGGCGCGCGGGGCGTAGGCGAGGCCGCCGTTGTCGCGCCAGGTGGGGGTGTCGAACTGGAGGCCGCCGAAGTAGCCGTTGCCGGTGTTGACGTGCCAGTCGCCGCTGCTCTCGCAGGCCGCCACGCTCTCCCAGTCGTACCTCCCTCCGTCGTACCCCCGGCCGGGGTCGGTGCCCGGGCCGCGGCCCGGGGGAGCGGCCTGGGCCGCGGGAGCGGTGAGGGCCACGGCGAGCGCGCACAGGGCGGCGGGGACGAGGCGGCGAAGACGAACGGTGGGAGGCATCGGCGGCTCTCAACTTCGGGAACAGGGCGCGCACCGCCCGGAGGCGGCGCACACCCACCGACGCACGCCGGGTGGGGCGCGCCACCGCCGACACGTCCGGCAAGTCACCCGCTCGGCCGCCCCGGACCACCCCGACGGCCCGCGGCCATCCGGCCTCGCCCGCCGTCCCGGAACCGTAAGGACCGGCGGCGCCGCGCGGACCCTAGAGTGGCCGGGACGCCTCCCCGAGGAAGGGTACGAACGATGACGATCGATCAGGGAACCGGTGCTCCGCGCGCCGAACTGGGCGTGATCGGCGGCTCAGGGTTCTACGCGCTGCTCGACGACGTGACCGAACTGCGCGTCGACACGCCGTACGGGCCGCCCAGCGACGCGCTGTTCCTGGGCGAGGTGGCCGGCCGCCGGGTCGCCTTCCTCCCCCGGCACGGGCGAGGCCACGGCCTGCCGCCGCACCGGATCAACTACCGGGCCAACCTGTGGGCGCTGCACTCCCTGGGCGTGCGCCAGGTGCTCGGACCGTGCGCCGTCGGCGGGCTGCGCCCGGAGTACGGGCCCGGCACGCTGCTGGTGCCCGACCAGTTCGTCGACCGCACCTCCGGCCGGGTGCAGACCTACTACGACGGCCTGCCGCTGCCCGGCGGGGCGGTGCCCGAGGTGGTGCACGTCTCGATGGCCGACCCGTACTGCCCGGACGGGCGGCGCGCCGCCCTGGACGCCGCCCGGGGCGCGGCCTGGGAGCCGGTGGACGGCGGCACCCTGGTGGTGATCGAGGGCCCGCGCTTCTCCACCCGCGCCGAGTCCCGCTGGTTCACCGCGAACGGCTGGTCCGTGGTCGGCATGACCGGCCACCCGGAGGCCGTCCTCGCCCGCGAACTCGGCCTCTGCTACACCTCGTTGGCGCTGGTCACCGACCTCGACGCGGGCGTGGAGAGCGGCGAGGGCGTCACCCACGCCGAGGTGCTGGAGGTCTTCGCCGGCAACGTCGACCGGCTGCGCACGGTGCTGTTCAAGGCGCTGGAGAGCCTGCCCGCCGCCCGGGACTGCGTCTGCTCGCACGCCCTGGACGGGCTCACGACGGGTCTGCCGGGCGTCTGACCCGCGGGCGCCGCCGCCACCACCGGACGAGTGCGAACAGCAGCACCGGCCCGGCGGTGGCGGCCAGCACCAGCAGCCAGTTGCGCAGGTACGGCAGCGGCAGCAGGGAGGAGTTGCCGTGGTTCTCGCCGTCCCGCAGCACCGCCGGCAGCCCGATCGCGCTCACCGCCGCCGCGACGATCAGCCAGCCGCGCAGCGCCCAGTCGCGCGCCAGTCGCGCGCCGACCAGGCAGAGCAGCGGCACCCACAGCCCGTCGTGCAGCAGCACCCCGCCCACCGCCCAGACCGCTACGTCGAGCGGGTCGGTGATGTAGGAGTCGGTGAGCAGGCCCGACAGGCCGAAGCCGATCAGGGCGAGCCCGCCGAGCAGCAGCACCGCGCGCAGCCACCGGGGCATCAGATCACCTCCAGGCGCGCGACCCACTTGGTCTGCAGCACCCCCGGCCGGTTGGGCGCGATGATCCGCGCCGGGAAGCCGTGGTCCGCCGTCAGCACCTCGCCGTTGATCCGCAGGGCGAGCAGGGTGAGCGGGTCGACGGCGTACTCGGCGGGCATCCGCGTCTCCCGGTACGGGCCGTCCGCCTCCAGCGAGGTGATCAGCAGGCCCGAGCCGGCCGGGGCACCCGCCCGGACCAGCAGATCGGCCACTCGCACCCCGGTCCAGCGTGCCGAGAAGCTCCACCCCTCCACACAGGAGATCGGCAAGTGCACCTCGTACTGCGGAAGTTGGTTCAGCTCGGCGAGGGAGAGCCGGTACGGCTGCGGGCCGTCCACCCGGAGCCGCCAGTCGGCCGGCACGGTGACCGTCCCGGCCTGCGCGGCGGTCCGGTTGACCGGCAGCCCCTGCGGGCCCAGGTCGGGGCGGCGCGGGGCCAGCAGGACCAGCCCGCGCAGGAAGGGGACGGTCTGCCCGGCCGTGGTGAGCGTGACCGCACCCACCGCGGCCGTCACGGCGGCGAGGAACGCCCGCCGCTGCGGCAGCCCGGCCGCCGGGCGGCGCCAGTGCAGCGCGATCAGCGGGCCCTTGGCCGCGAGGTGGACGAACAGGCCGCCGGCGGCCAGCCAGGCCAGCCAGAAGTGCGTCTGGCGGAACGGGAACGGCCACGGATACCACTGCAGGGTGTCGAACAGCCCGGTGAACAGCTCCAGCAGCATCGCCGCGACCAGCACGAAGATCCCCAGCCGCTCCAGCGCGTGCGCCACGCCGCGCACCGGCGGCCACGCGAACAGCTGCGGGTAGACCGTCCACAGCTTCGCCCCCAGCAACGGAACGGCCGCCAGGCCGCTGATCACGTGCAGCCCCTGGGTCACCCGGTAGCCGTTCACCGGGCGGCTCAGCAGATACGGCGTCAGCCAGCCGGGCGGGTCCTGGAGGGCGTGGCTGACCAGCCCGGTCAGAAAGCACACCAGCAGCGCGGCGCCCAGCCAGCGGCCGAGCACCACGGCGGTGCGCGGCTCGTGCAGCGCCGAGCGGAATCGCGGAAGGAGGTTCGGAGTCACCCGTCCATGGAACCGCCGGGCCCCGGTTTCGCGGCGGCACGACGTGCTTACGGAATCCGAACGGCGCCACGCCGCTGCGGTCGCGCGCCGCCGCCCGGTGGCAGGGTGGGCGCGTGCCCACCCGCCCCCTGCGCATCCGCCTCCGGCCCGCCCGCGTGCCGCCCACCCGCCTCCGGCCCGCCCGCGTGCTGCCCTGTCTGCTCGCGCTGGCCGCCCTGACCGCTGCGCTCGCCCTCACCGTCACCGGCGGCGGCACGCTCGGCCACCGCGCGCCGCTGTACGCCTGGTACGCCGTCGACGCCGCCCTGTACGCGCTCGCCCTGCTGGCGCTGCGCCGGGTGGGCGGCCGTCAGGTCGTGCCCCTGGTCCTGGCCGGGAGCGTCGCCGTCGCCGCCGTCGGCCTGCTCGCCCCGCCGCGCACCAGCGACGACGCCTACCGCTACGTCTGGGACGGCCGCGTCCAGGCCGCCGGCACCTCCCCGTACGCGCACACCCCGGACGACCCGGCGCTCGCCCGGCTGCGCACCCCCGACCTGTGGCCGACCGGCGGCGCCTGCGACGGCTGGGACGAGCGGCGCACCGCCGCCGGCGACTGCACCCGCATCAACCGGCCCGCCGTGCACACCATCTACCCGCCGGTCGCGGAGGCCTGGTTCCTCGCCCTGCACCCCTTCGGGGGAGGGGTGCGCGGGATGCAGGCCGCCGGCGCCCTGCTCGCGGTGGCGACCACGGGGGCGCTGCTCGTGATCGGGCGGGGCGGCCGGCGGGCCGCGCTGTGGGGGTGGTGCCCCGGCGTGACGGTGTGGTCGGTCAACGACGCGCACGTGGACACCCTCGGGGCGCTGCTGCTGGTCGTGGGCCTCGGGTACGCGGCCCGGCGGAAGGCGACGCGGGCCGGCGCGCTGCTCGGCGCGGCCGTGGCGGTCAAGCTGATCCCCGCACTGGCCCTGCCGGGCGCGCTGGCCCGCCGGCACCCGCGCGAGAGCGCCCTGCTGCTGGGCGCCTCGCTCGGCGCGTTCGCCCTGGCCTACCTGCCCTACCTCGCCGCCTCCGGCACCGGTGTGCTCGGCTACCTGCCCGGCTACCTGAAGGAGGAGGGCTACGAGCAGGGGCACCTCGACCGCTTCGGCCTGCTCGCCCTCCTCCTGCCGGACGCCCTGCTGCCGTGGGCCGCCGGGGCGGTCCTGGCCGCCGTCGCCCTGTGGGTGCTCCGGCGCGGCGACCCCGCCCGCCCCTGGGACGGCGCCCTGTTCGTCACCGGTACGGCCCTGCTCCTCGCCGCGCCCGCCTACCCCTGGTACGGCCTGCTGGTGGTGGCCCTGGTGGGCCTCACCGGCCGCGGGGAGTGGCTCGCCGTCCCCGCCGCCGGGCAGTACCTCTATCTGACGGGCGGGGTCGAGGCCCAACAGGCCGCCTACGGTGCCGCGTTGGCGTGCGTCGCGGTCGGCACCCTGGTGCGCGGGAGAGCGACCGCCGTCCTCAGCGGGGCTCCAGCCCTTGCAGCATCTCCGGCAGGTCCCGGCTGTGCAGCACCCCGAGGGACTTCGTCGCACGGGTGAGGGCGACGTAGAGGTCGTTCACGCCGTGGGCGTGCGCCGCGAGGATCTCGGTGGGCTCCACGACCAGGACGGCGTCGAACTCAAGCCCCTTGGACTGGGCGGCCGTCAGCAGGACGGCCGGCGAATCCAGTGACGCCGGACCGTCGTTGACGCAGACACCTGCCAACTCGGCGATCCCGTCGAGCAGTTCGGCCGGGGCATCAGGCGCGTGGATGACCGCCAGCCGGCCGCCGTCCAGCGCCGCGAGCTCCCGTTCGACGGCGCCGCGCAGCGCCGCCGCCCGGCCGTCCGCGGGGATCCGCAGGCTCCACGGGCGGGTTCCGCCGCTGCGTACCGCGGTGGGGGCGGCGAGCGACGGGTCGAGCGCCCGCAGGACGCCCTCGGTGACCTGCATGATCTCGGCCGGGGTGCGGTAGTTGATGGTGAGTTCCACCGTGCGCCAGCGCCCCGCCGTGTACGTGTCAAGGGCCTGGCCCCAGGAGCTCAGCCCGGCGGGCGCGCCGGTCTGCGCCAGGTCGCCGACGATCGTCATGGAACGGCCGGGGCAGCGGCGGGCCAGCATCCGCCAGGCCATCGGGGACAGCTCCTGGGCCTCGTCCACGATCACGTGCCCGTAGCCCCAGGTCCGGTCCTCGGCCGCGCGCTCGGCCAGCGGCCGGAGCGACTCCTCGCCGCGGTACTGGCGGGCCAGCATCTTCGCGTCCATCTCGACCAGGCCCACGCCGAAGTCGTCGAGGACGATCTTCGCGAACTCCAGCTCCGCCGCCTCGGCGGCGGCCTCGGCCCGGCGGGCGACGGCGGCGCCCGGAAGCGGGCCGAGCAGTTCGGCGGCCTCGTCGAGCAGCGGCACGTCGTCGGCGGTCCAGGTGGTCCAGGTTGTCCAGGCGGTCCGGGTGGTCGCGGCGGTCACGGCCTCCTCGGCCTCCTCGACCTCCTCGACCTCCTCGGCGGCCTCGGCGGCGGACTCCCGCTCCGGGCCCGGCAGTTCGCGCAGCAGTGCGGCGCGTTCGGCCTCGGTGAAGTCCGGCATCGCGCTCGCCAGCAGCTCCGGGGAGCCGAACAGGCTCGTGAGCACCTGCTCCGGGTTCAGCAGCGGCCACAGCTTCTGGGCCACGGCCTGGAACTCGGGCTCGTCGACGAGCGCGTCGGCGAGGTCCGCCACGGCGTCCAGGTCCATCTTCCCGCCCTGGTCCCGGGCGATCCGCAGGGCCAGCTCCGAGGAGAGCCGCTCCACCAGGTCGGCCCGGGCCGCGTTGTGCGGCCTGCCGCTCCGGTGCGCGGCGGCATGGGCCCGCTCGCAGAGCGCCCGGCCGATCCGGAGCTCCTGGTGGTAGGGCGAGGTCTTGCCCACGGTGATGGTCCACGACTCCTCCGGCAGCTGCCGCAGGCCCTCCAGCGCGGCGGCGAGGACCTGGGCCATCCGGGCGTCGCCCTTGACGGCGGCCGCCTCGGGCGTCTCGGCGCCGGTCCCCGTCACCCCCGGGTAGAGCGTGCCGATGCTGCTCAGCACGACCTCGCTCTCGCCGAGCGCGGGAAGCACCTGGTCGATGTAGCGCAGGAACGTCGTGTTCGGCCCGATGACCAGCACACCGTGCTTGGCCAGCCGGTCGCGGTGGGTGTAGAGCAGGTACGCGGCGCGGTGCAGGGCGACGACGGTCTTGCCGGTGCCCGGGCCGCCCTGCACGACAAGGACGCCGCCGAGCGCGTCGCGGATGACGCGGTCCTGCTCGGCCTGGATGGTGGAGACGATGTCGCCCATCCGCCCCGTCCGGGCCGCCGTCAGCGAGGCGAGCAGGGCGCCCTCCCCGCTGAGCTCGGCGTCGCCGCGGCCCGCGTGGGCGCCCACGCCGAAGGCGTCGTCGTCGAAGTCGACGACGGTCCGGCCCTTGGTCCGCAGGTGCCGTCGCGCCACCACACCGCCCGGTGCGGCGGGCGTCGCCCGGTAGAACGGCTCCGCGGCCGCCGCCCGCCAGTCGGTGAGCAGCGGCTCGTGGTCGTCGTCCGACAGGGCGATCCGGCCGATGTACTGCCGCTCGCCGTCGGCGTCGTCGATCCGGCCGAAGCACAGCCCGTACTCGGCGGCGTGCAGCGCCGCCAGCCGGCGGGTGTGGTGGATCTCCATGGTGTCGCGCTCCAGGAGGGCCTGGATCGTCCCGCCCTTCTCCTGGAGGTGGACCTGGCGCAGCCGGGCGGCCGCGAGTGCGCGCTGCGCTTCGAGGCGCTCGTACAGCCTGCCGACGTACGCGTTCTCCGCCCGCAGTTCGCCGGCCCGCCAGTCGTCGGCGGGCGAATTCGGTTCGGACGAGGAGGACGAAGAGGATTCGGACGAGGGGGACGAGGAGGATGGGGAGGACGAGATGGGGGACAAACCTGGCTCCAGGTGCTTCGAGCTTTTCGATTCCGCGGGCGGTCGGCCGGGAAATCGGGGGTGGCGGCGGGTGGAATTATCCGGCACGCCTCAGCGGCCGGCCGCGTCGAGCAGCAGTTGTGCGGCCAGCGCCGCGCCGTCGGTGCGGATCATGGTGGCCACGGCGGTCGCCCACACCCGGGTCTCGGGGGCGAGGGCCGTCCTGAGCGCGGCCGACAGGGACTCGGTGGTCGGGGTCGGCCCGTCGAGTGCCACGCCGATGCCCAGCTCGGCCACCCGGCTGGCCCAGTACGGCTGGTCCGCGGTCTGCGGGACGACGACCTGGGGCGCGCCGGCCCGGGTGGCCGTCGTCGTGGTGCCCGCCCCGCCGTGGTGCACGACGGCGGCCACCCGGCCGAACAGCGCCTGCTGGTTGACCTCGCCGACGACGAAGCAGTCGCCCCGGTCGTCGATCGGGGCCCGGACACGCCCCGGGCCGGCCCAGCCGCGGGCCACGACCACGCGGCGGCCCTGCGCGCGGACCGCCTCGACGGCGACCTGGGCGGCGTCCTGGGAGGCGAGCATCGGCATGCTGCCGAAGCCCACGTACACCGGCGGTGCGCCGGCGGCCAGGAAGGCCTCCAACCCGGCCGGCAGCGGGCGTCGGTCCGGCAGGATCCACGCGCCGGTCTGCACGACGTCCAGGTCCGCCGGTTCCTGCCACGGGTCGAGGACCGGGTCGGTCGCCAGCCACGGCCGGTCGCCGATGACGTAGCCGCGGACGTCGTCCACCGGCGGCAGGCCGATCGACGCCCGGTTGGTGTTGAGCGCCGCGCCGAACAGCGCGTTGATGCTCTCGGCGTCCAGGCCCCACAGCACCCGGTTGTCGGTCACCTCCGGCGGGAACGGCCGGCCCGGGTACGCCAGCGGCGGGCGGCCCGGCGAGGGCAGGGTGAGCTGCTGGAAGGTCACCGACACGGAGCGGATGCCCAGCTTCTCGGCCACCGACAGCGCGCCCGCCGCAGCCGGCAGCATGCCGGTGGCCACCAGCACGTCGCAGCCCTCGGCCGCCGCCGTGACCGCCTCCAGCTGCCCGGCGATCACCGCGGCCGCACGCTCCGGCAGGGACGACGGCGGCGCCGCCGTCGTCAGCGCCCGCGCCGACGGGCCGACCGGCACCAGCGGCACGTCGATGTGGGCCAACCGCTGCGCGAAGTCCTCGTCCGGCGGCGCACACACCCGCACCTGCGAGCCGGACTCCCGCAGCCGCGCCGCGAGCCCCACCAGCGGTTCGACATCCCCGCGGGACCCGTACGTCGACAACAGCACACGCATTTTCGCGACCCCAAATTTCCGCGGATTCCGGTTCAGGTCGACGATTGTGCGGCACGACCGGGGCCTTGCCGCAAGGCCCCCCGTACGCTATAAGTTAGAAGTGGCCGGGAGTGGTTTTTCCTCCTGTGCCTTTTTTCTCGTCCGCTGCGGGTGGACTTCTTTTCTGCTGGTGAAACGGTGTGTGCGGCGCGTGCTGCCTGTGCTACGTGTGCGGAGTGTTCAGCCCGGAATGGCGACCTGACGACGCGGTGACCTGGCGACGCGGACGGGGGCCCACCCGGGGTGCGGGGGGGGCCCCCCCGGGGGGGGGCCCGCCCTACAGGTGGTGCCAGCGCCCCCGCCCGAGTAGCCCCCGGGGGGGTAAAGTGGTGT